>JBDUBS010000226.1:0-7559 GCA_040003875.1 Acidimicrobiia bacterium
CAGTAGTTCTCTTGGCCCAGGTATCGACGCCCAGGGGGAGGACTTGAGTTGCGATCAGTGCCCGGGCCGAGCACCGCGGATGAGCGCTCCGGGCAACTCGCCGGTGTGAACCCCGGAGGCGAACGTGACCACCCCCGATTTGACCGTCGCGGTGTACCCGCTGGCGGTCTGCATGAGTCGGCGACCGCCCGCCGGGAGATCGTGGATCACCTCGGGGACGTGGCAGGCCAGTGCTTCCAGATCGATCACGTTCACGTCGCCGAGGTACCCGGGGGCAAGGACGCCACGGTCGAGCCAGCCCACGTGGGCCGCGGTCCGTTGGGTCTGCTGGTGGACGATGGCCTCGAGCGGCACCTTGTCACCGCCGCGGCGATCGCGCGCCCACACCACGATCGAACTGGTCGGCATCGAACCGTCGCAGATGGCACCGCAATGGGCGCCGGCGTCCGACAGGCCGAACAACGAGAACTCCGTGGTGATCATCTCGTGGAGGTCGTCGAAGTTGCCGTGCGCGAAGTTGAACAGCGGAAGGTACAGGAGCTGGGTGCCGGCGCGTTCGAGGAGAGCGTCGTAGACGAGCGACGCGGAATCGGCGCCGGTAGCCCGCGCGTGCGCGCCGATCGAGTCGCGAGCGTCGAGTTCATAGTCGACCGGGTCGCTGAGCACGAACATCGCGTCCCACCCCGAGACGATCGAACGGAACAGGCCGTCGGGCAGGTCGCCGACGAGCGCTCGGTGCTCCTCGAGTATCTGCCGCTTCCGCTCGGGGTCATGCAACGCCACGATGCGTTCGTCCAGGGGTCGCGTCGCGATCTCGTCGAAGCTCGCGGTGAAGAGGAACGGGTTCGCGGTGGCTTCGAGGCCGAGCAGGACGCCGATCGGCCGTGACGCCACCTGTGGCTTCACGTCGAGACCATGGGCGCGGAGTTCCGCCACCCGGCCGAAGAGGTGTCGCCACCGGTCGGGGGAGTGGTACGCCTGCTGCACGGTGAAGCTCAACGGCCGCCGCGATGTGCGAGCGAACGCCTCGATGAGGTCCATCTCGCGGTTGGCGAAGTCGTCGTCGGTGGTCTGGTAGCAGTCGGAGATCAACTGCGTCACGCCGGCTCCACTCGCCCGCATCGCCTCCGCGATCGTGAGGAGCTCTCGCTCGCTCGCGGTGAGGGTGCCGATGTTCGTTCCGTCCTTGGTGCGGTGGACGTCGGTCCGGCTGGTGGCGAATCCGATCGCACCGGCATCGAGCCCCTCGCGCACCATGGCCGCCATGGTCGTCAACTCGGCGTCGGTCGGGCTCTCGGTGTGATCGGCGCCACGCGTCCCCATCACGTAGGTGCGGAGCGCGGCGTGCGGGATGTGCGCCCCGATGTCGAGGGTGTGCGGTTTGGCGGCAATCGAGTCGAGGTATTCGGGGAACGTCTGCCAGTCCCAGGTGAGCCCTTCGGCGAGGGCGGTGCCGGGGATGTCCTCGACGCCCTCGAGCAGACCGATCAGCCAGTCGTGAGTATCGGCCTGGGCCGGCGCGAACCCGACCCCGCAGTTGCCCATCGCGATGGTCGTGACCCCGTGGATCGACGACGGCGCCACGATCGGGTCCCACGTGACCTGCCCGTCGAAATGAGTGTGGATGTCGACGAAGCCGGGTGTGACGACCTGGCCGTCGGCATCGATCTCGCGCGTGCCCCGGGCGAGGTCGGGCCCGACTTCGGTGATGATGCCGTCGTCGATGGCGACGTCGGCGGCGAACCCGGGCCGGCCGGTGCCATCGATCACGGTGCCATTGCGAATCACGAGATCGGTCATGACCAGAGCCTAATTTCGGTTCGTCCGCTCGCGCTCCTGGCGGTCGGCGTGCGTGGGGCTCGCTCCCGAACTGCTCACTCCGTTCGTTCCTCGCTCCGTTCGGGAGGTGGTGACGGGAGCCGGTGTCGGGCGGGAGTCTCAGGTTCCGGAGCGACCCCAGGAACTCCGTCGGCTCACTGCGTCGAGCGTCGAGAGCAGGCCGAGCACGACGTACACCGCGGCCAACCAGTAGGTGACGTACTCCAGGTCGGCGTCGACCACCAACGACATCAGGACGCACACGACGGCGGACCCGAAGAAGAAGATTGCCCGGCGGTCCATCAGCACCCCTGTCTCATGAGAAGACGTTCACGATCTCGTAGACGAAGGCGGCGGTCATGCCGGCGAGCGGGATGGTGAGCACCCACGCCCACACGACCTTGCCCGCGACGTCCCACCGCACGGCCGACATCCGGCGGGTCGTCCCGACCCCGACGATGGCACCGGTGATGGTGTGGGTGGTCGAGACCGGGATGCCCTTGGCCGAGGTGAAGAACAGTGCGGCCGCCGCCGCGGTCTCGGCCGCGGTGCCCTGCACCGGTGCGAGGCGGGTGATCTTGGAGCCCATGGTCTTCACGATGCGCCAGCCACCGGTGAGTGTGCCCAACGCGATCGCCGAGTGGGCGGCGAGCACGACCCACAGCGGGACGCCCGCAGTCGCCGGCAGTTCCTTCTGCGCGATCAGGAGGGCGAGAATGATGCCCATCGTCTTCTGGGCGTCGTTGGCGCCGTGGCCGAGGCTGTACGCGGCTGCGGACACGAGTTGGGTCCGCCGGAACGTGCGATTGAGCCGGCTCACGTTCTTGACCTTGTGGAAGATCCACAGGATGAGGAGCATGAGGACGACTGCGAGCGCCAGTCCGAACAGCGGTGCGATGACGATGAACGCACCGATCTTGCGCAGGCCGTCGGCGTCGAGCGAGCTGAAGCCGGTCTTGGCCACGGCCGCGCCTGCCATCCCACCGATGAGGGCATGCGACGACGACGTCGGCAGCCCGAGCCAGAAGGTGATGAGGTTCCAAATGATCGCGCCCATGAGTCCGGCGAAGATCACTCCGATCGTCAGGACGGCGGGGTCGACCACGTCCTTCGCGATGGTGGCCGCCACCGTGGTTCCGAACACGAGGAAGGCGATGAAGTTGAAGGTCGCGGCCCACAGCACCGCCCAGCGAGGAGAGAGCACGCCGGTGCTCACCACCGTGGCGATGGAGTTGGCGGCATCGTGGAACCCGTTGACGAAGTCGAACCCGAGGGCGACCGCGACGACGGCGTACAGCGCGAGCGTCTCCACGGTCAGGCGTGCTTCAGCAGGATCGATTCAACGCTGTCGGAAACCTTCTCGATCATGTTGACGGCCTGCTCGACCGCTTCGACGATGTCCTTCGACTTGAGCACGTCGAATGCCTCGAACTCACCGGAGAAGAGGTGGGCGACGGACTTGCGGTACACGCCGTCGGCCTGGGTCTCGAGTGCACCGATCCGTTCCAGGAGCGGTTCCATCTCCTTCATGGAGGGCAGCCGCTTGAAGAGGTCCACGTTCACCGTCGCCGCCTCGACGAGGAGGTCGGCCAACTCGTCGAGTTCCGGCACCGCTCTCTCCACGTGGTGGAGTTGCATGAGGTCGGCCGCACCGTGGATGTCGTCGACCACATCGTCGAGCCACTCCGCGAGCGTGTGAATGTCTTCACGGTCGAACGGGGTGACGAAGCTGGCGTAGAGGCGCTTCAGGATTTCACGGGTGATGTCGTCGCCGCGCTGCTCGCAGGCGCGGATCGCGTCGAGCGTGGCGGCGCGGTCGGCGCCACCGATCAGCTTGCGCAGCAGGGTCGCCGCGTCCGCGATGTTCGCGGCCGCGTCGTCGAAGAGTGGATAGAAGCTTTCGTCGCGCGGAACGAGACGGAAACGCACGGTGATGGCCCTCTCCCCGGATGTCGGACCCGAAAAGCTTGGCAGTTGCGCCGGGACCGCCCGACGCTCGACACCTGGAATTCACCTTCTGTTCGGGTGCCGTTCGCTGGGCCGGTCAAAGGTGGGACCTGGCCACCGCCACGTAGATTCCGGCCATGACGTATCGAGTGATCCAGTGGGCAACCGGGATGGTCGGACAGGAGGCGATCCTCGGCGTCCTCGCCCATCCCGAGCTCGAACTGGTCGGCTGCTGGGTGCACAGTCCGGACAAGGCCGGCACGGACGTCGGCACGATCTGTGGGATCGACCCGATCGGGGTGATCGCCACGGACGACGCCGAGGCGCTGATCGCGATGGACGCCGACTGCGTCGTGTACTCACCGGTGATGGCGAGCACGACCACGGTGATCAAGCTCCTCGAATCGGGCAAGAACGTGGTGACGCCAGTGGGGTGGATCTATCCCGGTGAGTCCCCCAAGGTCGCCGCGATCGAGGATGCCTGCCGGCGAGGCAACGCCACATTGCACGGCACCGGCATCAACCCCGGCGGGATCACCGAGCGACTCCCGTTGCTGCTGTCGTCGTGGTGTCGCGACATCCTCCACGTCCGGGCCGAAGAATGGAGCGACATCCGTAACTACCCGACCGCGTCGGTCGTGCGTGACGTGATGATGTTCGGAATGTCCCCCGAGGCCGCGCGGTCGAGCCCGATGCCGACGATCCTCGGACTGGGATTCATCGAGTCGATCGACATGATCGCGGCGGAGCTGGGCTGGCAACTCGACGCCGAGAAGCGCACGACCCACGAGATGGCGGTCGCGACCCAGGACCTCGACACACCTGTAGGGGTGATCGACGCGGGGACGGTGGCGGCGCAACGATTCACCTGGGAGGGGTTGGTCGACGGCGAGCCGGTGATCACCGTGCGGGTGAACTGGCTGATGGGCGAGGCCCATCTCGAGCCCGCGTGGTCGTTCGGGGTCGAGGGCCAGCGGTTCGAGGCCGAGCTGACGGCCGAACCGCCGGTGAGTGTGGTGGTCCACGGCCTTCACCCACCGGTGGTGGGTGAGCACCCCGAGATCGGACTCACGGCGCCGGCGATGCACTGCGTGAACGCGGTGCCGTACGTGTGCGCGGCCGATCCCGGGATCAAGACCTACCTCGACCTGCCGCTCCTCGCCGGGCGCGCGGCCCGGATCTAACTGCCGTCGACCACCGGCTGCATGAAGACGCGCACCTCGGTCTCGTCGAACAACTCCGGCAGGACCCATCCGTCCACCTGACGGCGTAAGCGGAACTGGGTGACGTTGCCGCTCCGGATCGTCTCCTCGATCTGGAACCCGTTGATCCAACGGTCGCCGAACTGGAGATGGACCTCGCACTCCAGTGGCGTCTCCGCCCGCGTCGACGGTGCGACGGGAAGGTCCACGGCGGGTTCGGTGGTGAGGTCGATCGTTCCGCTGGCCGGTTCGTCGACCCCGATCTCACCCGGGACGATGCTGCCGCCGATGATGCTGCCGGCGCCATGGTCCGCGGTCGGGACCGTCGGGCCGATGTCGATGGTGCGCGGCAGGGCCGGTGCGGCGGCGAACATCGCGAGCCGGTCGATCGCGCGGGTGAGGTCCGCCCGGTTGCTCTGCTCGATCTCCAGTTGCTTGCGTAGATCGGTGTTGACCGCGGCGATGTCGAAGAGCGCGCGCAGCAGCTCGATGTCGCGCCGGGCGACCTCCCGATGCAGCTCGCCCAACTCGGAACGCAGGGTCTCCACCTGGAGGCGTGACGTCTCGGCGTGGACCGCAACCATTTCGGCCGCATGGTCTCGCCGCTGTCTCCAACCCACCCGTTCCCCCTCGCGTTCCGGGCACGGTACGCCCGTGGAGGACTCAGGTGGTGGAATCCCCGAGGGGGGTGAAAGGAATCGTGAATGCAGGCGCTTCGACCCCGCCGTCGACCTCGAAGATCTTGCCGGTGACCCAGCTCGAGGCGTCCGAGGCGAGGTAAACGACCATCGCCGCGATGTCCTCCGGCTGGCCCACCCGCTGCATGGGGGTGTTGGACTCGAGCCGCCGTCGGATCGAGTCGTCGGTCAGGACGTGCGCGAGGGCCGCGGTCTCGACGCCGCCGACCTCGATGGCGTTGACCCGGACCACCGGGGCGAGTTCCGGCGCCATCGCACGGGTCATCATCGACAACGCGGCCTTGGCCGTCGCGTAGGCGGTGAAGCACGGCTGCACCATGCTCGCGGCGCGCGACGAGATGTTGATCACGCTCCCGGAACCCGCGTCCACCATCTGCGGCACGCACAGTTGGGTGAGGGAGAACGCGGCGAGAACGTTGAACCGGAACGCAGCCTCCATGTTGCGCACGCTGGTGTCCATCACCGGCCGTGGGTCCCATCCGCCGGCGTTGTTGACGACGATCGTCACCCGGCCGAGTTCGCCCGCCGCGGCGACGAGCGCCGCCAGCTGCTCGGCGTCGGTCACGTCGGTGGGTACGGCGAGCGCGCGTCGTCCCTCGGCTTGGACGAGCGCGCCGACGGCGTCGAGGTCGGACGCGGTGCGCGCGGCGAGCACGACATCGGCGCCGGCCTCGGCCAAGGCGACGGCACAGCCGGCGCCGATGCCCTTCCCCGCACCGGTCACGATGGCCACGTGGCCGGAGAGGTCGAACCGGTCGAGGATCATCGCGGCACCGCAATCACCGTTCTTGCGTCGCAAACCCGCGATAGTCGCGGGACTCCGACGCAAGAATGCACGGGGGGCGGGTCAGCGCGAGGGCGTTGTCGTGCAAGATGCGACCCTGGTCGGCGACGTCGAACTCCTTGACCTCGACCGCGTAGTCGAGCGGGTTCGGCATGCCCTCGATGTGGGGCCAGTCGGAACCGAAGATCACGCGATCGGTGCCCATGAGTTCGGCGATCTCGTACACGTCGTCTTCCCAGAACGGGTTGATCCACACGTTGCGCCGGAACGTCTCGATCGGGTCCTCGGGAAAGAAACCCGGTATGCGTCGGTGCTGCGAGACGAGCTTGCGGAAGAGGTCGGGGAGGAACTCGCTGCCGTTCTCCACGCTCGCCACGCGGATGCCGGGGAAGCGTGTGAAGAAGCGGTCGAAGATGAGGCTGGCGAGGAAGTCGTAGATCGCCCGTTCCATGTGCAGCATCTTGATGCTCGGACCCATGGAGTTGCCGCTGAAGTTGGCACTGAAGCCGTCGGGCGCGTAGCCGTTGGCGGTGTACCCACTGTCGCCGGCGTGGACGACGACGGTGAGCCCGGCTTCCTGCACGCGGGACCAGAACCGGTCGAACTCGGGTGACCCAGGCGTGCGCGGACCGTTGCGGGTGAACTGCGCGGCCGGCCGCATCACGATCGCTCGGGCACCTTCGCCGATGGCCCGCTCGAGTTCGGCGATCGCCCAGTCCTGGTCGGCGAGCGAGAAGTAGGGCGCGGCGAAGATCCGGTCCTGGTACGCGAAACCCCAGTCCTCGTTGAGCCACCGGTTGAACGCGGTGAACGTGAGGGTCATCGCCTCGGTGTCGTGCACGAGCAGCTCTTCGTAGAGCATCCCGAGCGTGGGGAACAGCCAGCAGCCTTCGAGGCCCTGCTCGTCGAGCACGCGGATGCGGGCATCGCGGTCGCGGTACTCCGGACGGATCGGTTCGCGGTCCTGGAGGAACTCGAGCGGGTTCCTGCCGTCGGGATTCCCCCGGAAGTAATCGTGCATCGCGCCGGCCTTGGCGATGGGGTCGAACGTCGGGTTGGTGACGACCTTGCTCACCCGGCCGCCCACCACCTGGTACTTCCGGCCGTCGA
>JBDUBS010000269.1:0-2271 GCA_040003875.1 Acidimicrobiia bacterium
GCCGTGCTGCCAATCATCGGCACGCTCTTCCCCAGTCTCATCCGCTGGGTCGGCCTCCTTCCCGGTGCCACCGGAATCGGCCTGGGCCGTGATCCAAACGGTGCGGTGAGCCCGATGCGAGAAGGCTTCGCGCCATTGGCCGGATCCCAATCGTCCCTCCTGGTCATGACGTTGGCCCTCGCCGCGCTGTACGGCCTCCGACTCGCCGAAGCAATCGACAACTGGACCTTCGTCATCGGTCTCGTCGTCATCCCGCTCGTCGCGTCGGCAGTGGCGACGCTGTCTGCCGCGTCGGAGCAACGCACCCTGGCCCAGCTCGAGCACCAACCCGATCGCACGCCGCTCGAGTGGGTTGGCATCGACCGCCCGTGGACCGCAGCCGACGTCGAGGCGCTCGACCGTCAGCTCGGGACGCCGAGCGTGACCGAGATGGAGTTGGAGCTGTATGGCCCTGCTTGAGGTCTCCGGCGTCACCGTTCACTTCGGGGGCAACGTCGCCCTCGACGATGTGCAGATCGCTGCTGAACCCGGCATCGTCACCGGGCTCATCGGGCCCAACGGTGCCGGCAAGACGACGCTGTTCAACGTGATCACCGGTTTGCTCCCGCCGAGCCGCGGCGAGATCCACCTCAACGGCCGCGCCGTCACGCGCCTGTCCCCCACCAAACGCGCCCGCCTCGGCATGGCCCGCACATTCCAGCGGCTCGAGTTGTTCAGCCTCCTGAGCGTCCGCGAGAACATCCGCGTCGCCGCCGACGTCCGCAAGGGCTGGTCGCACGACAAGGAGAACCCGGCGACGATCGTCGACGCGATCATCGAGCGCATCGGTCTCGGAGACGTCGCAGACGCCCGCGTCGACTCGCTCCCCACGGGACAGTGCCGACTGGTCGAACTCGGTCGCTGCCTCGCCACCAAGCCCAAGGTCCTCCTGCTCGACGAACCCGCCTCCGGGCAGGACGAGAGCGAGACGATCGTCTTCGCAGAGTTGCTCCGGTCCCTCGCCGCCGGTGGGATGGGTGTGGTGCTCGTGGAGCACGACGTGCAGCTGGTCATGAGCGTCTGCGAGCAGGTCCACGTCCTCGACTTCGGCCGCATCATCGCCAGCGGGAGCCCGTCGGAGATCCAGACCGACGACGCGGTGCTCAACGCGTACCTCGGGACGAACTCGTGAACCTCCTCGAACTCCGCGACGTACGCGCGGCCTACGAACGCATCGACGTGCTGTTCGGGATCGACCTCGAGGTGCCCGCCGGCACGGTCGTCGCGCTGCTCGGTCCGAACGGTGCGGGCAAGACCACCACGTTGCGGGTCGCCGCCGGGTTGCATCCCGTCTCGTCCGGCGACGTCCTCATCGCCGGGCGGCGGGTGAACGGTTCGGCGCCCGAGGAACTCTCGCGGCGGGGTCTGTGCCTCATCCCCGAAGGACGCGGGATCTTCCCCAACCTGACGGTGAGGGAGAACCTGCGGATGATGACGTACGCGGGCGTCAGTCTCCACGAGGTGGAGGACGAGGCCTACCGTCGGTTCCCGCGGTTGAAGGACCGTTACAAGCAACTCGCCGGCACCCTCTCGGGCGGCGAACAGCAGATGCTCGCAATGGCACGTGGACTCGCGACCAGGCCGGCGCTGCTGCTCCTCGACGAGCTGTCGATGGGACTCGCACCGATCATCGTGGAGGAGTTGTACGAGATCGTCGCCCAGGTGGCCCGCGACGGCGTGTCGATCCTCGTCGTGGAGCAGTTCGCGAGCACGGTACTGGGCGTGGCCGACCTCGCCGCGGTGTTGGTACACGGGAAAGTGGCTCGGGTCGGAACTCCGGCCGAGCTCCAGGACGAGTTGTCAAAGGCGTACCTCGGCGGTTAGCCAGGGGGCCACGATTCAGAGTGAGGACAGCATGATCGAACACCCCGAGCGCGTCGACCAGTTCCGTCAGGACATCGCCGCGATGCAAGTGCGGGACCCTGCGGCCGGCCGCGACCGCCTGTTCGCTCGTGGCGGACTCACCCTGATGATCATCGGCGTGATCGTGGCGATCGCCGGGTACGTGCAGTCGCACGGGACCACCAACCCGCTCGGCCAGCGCGACGCCATCATCATCGGGCTCATCGGCGTGGCCGTCTCGGTGGTCGGTTCCGCGCTGTTCCTGCGCGGCTCGATCGCCGGCTTCCTGCGTTTCTGGCTCGCCCGCCTCATCTACGAGCAGAAGGCCCAGACCGACCGCATCGTCGACCGCTAACCCCCACCCCACCCCAACTTGCGTCGCAAACCCCC
>JBDUBS010000231.1:0-7549 GCA_040003875.1 Acidimicrobiia bacterium
CGAGCAGACCACAACGAGCTCTTTAGTTCTAGTGTACACTTGAAGTATACGGCAAGATGAAAGGCCGTACCACGATCGACGACTTCGAAGGAAGCGCGAGCATGAATGAAGCAGACGCACAACGCACGCTCGGTGAGCTGGTGACCGAGCGACCTTATCTCTCGACCCACTTCGACCGCCTTGGTCTGGACTACTGCTGCGGCGGTGCGCTCTCACTCCGCAGTGCCTGCATGAAGGCGGGGCTCGACCTGAACGAGCTGGACCTCTCCGACCCGGGGAAGCCCACGGCGGAGAGCGGTCCGGATTGGACGACGTTCGATCTCGACGAACTCACCGTGCACATCGAAGCGACCCACCATGAGTACCTGCGCCGACAACTCCCCCGTTTGGCAGCACTCGGTGAGAAGGTGGTGGGTGCGCATGGGGACCGCCACCCCGAGCTCATCAAAGTGTGCGATGCGCTGGCCGAGCTCCGCATCGATCTCGATCCCCATCTGCAACGCGAGGAGCAAATCGTCTTCCCCATGATTCGTGCACTGATGATCCCCGGAACGGTTCACGCCGAGTCGGTGCGGAACCCGGTTGCGGTGTTGTGCGCCGAGCACGACCAGGTCGGCGAGCTCCTCCGAGGGCTCCGGGTCAGGACCGATGACTACGTCACTCCGCCGGATGGATGCGCGAGCTATCGGTCGTTCTACGACGGCCTGGCCGAGTTGGAAGCTGATCTGCACCTGCACGTCCACAAGGAGAACAACGTTCTGTTCCCGAGAGCAGTCGAAGCCGAAGCACGATATGCGGCGGCGGTCGACGCATGATGACGCAGATCCAGCTGAGCGGGGCGAACTGCCCAACGTGCTTCGAGACGGTCCGGACGATGTTGTCCGACGATCCAGGTGTCGTCACGGTGCACGGCTCATTCTCCGGTCAGTGCATCCAGATCGAGCTCGGCGATATGTGCGTCGACGAGCTCATGTCGTTGTTGCAACGCAATCTGCATGGCGTCGGGATCGCCGGCAACGGAGACCGGGTCATGGTCGACATCGAGCCGTCGATCGGCGACGGACACTGCCATCGATGAGCGCCTCACCTCGATCGCTTCAGCCAACGTCGGCCGTCGCAGCTCAGCCGCGAGGGACCAGACCTGCCGGACAAGAGAGGCCACGAAATGAACCTGCCTGATGCCGCGAAGAGTTATCACACCGTGTGGGTCTGCGCTCCCGGTCAGACCGCACATCCCGAGCGTTACGCAGTCTCCGACAACCGGATGGTCTGCTTCGGTGACGGTCTGCTCGCGTCGGTGCCCGATGGCGCCCGCGTGACGGTCTCGCTTCACGAGATCGCCGGCGGCCCAGTCGTTGCGAGCTTTGGGGCGTCGTTTCACGTGCTCCCGGCATCAGCCGTCAACACCGAGCCGCTGCTCGAGCTGCTCGCGCACGTGCCGTTGGGTCGCAACCTTCGCGAAGTCGAAGCCAGCGTGGAGCGGCAGCGCACCGAGCGACGCATCGTCGAGCTCATCCCGTAGCGGCCTGGAGCGCGCCACTCCCAGCACGGTCCCTCTCCGGTAGCGTGCCCCGAGTCATGGCGGACGTGCGAAAGACCGATCTCCCGGGTGTCGGGACACGGTTCGACTTCACTACTGCGAGCGGCGACCCTCTCGCGGTACTGGTGCACCGGTCAGGCTCTCGAGAGGTCTTGGTGTACGACCGCAACGATCCCGACCGGTGCCACACCGCGTTGCGATTGTCGGCCGAGGACACGTTGACGTTTGTCGAGATGCTCGGTACTTCGCGAGTGGTGGCAAGCCTGGCCGCCGCTCAACAGGACCTGGCGGGCTTGGCCATCGACTGGATCATGGTGGCGCCGTCGTCACGCTGGACGCGTAAGACGCTGGCCGATGCAGCCGTCCACACCCGCACCGGAGTGTCGATCCTCGCGATCATCCGCAGCGGTGACGCCATCCATACCCCTGGAGCCGATACGGAGCTGCTCGCAGGTGATCGCGTGGTTGCGGTCGGTACCGCGGAGGGCGTGGCGCAGCTTGACCGCGAGTTGACCGAGGCCTGATCGCGTGATTGTCGCCGCCGCGTACGGCGACCCCGCGCTGGTGTTGCTGGAACTCGGCGGTGTCGTATTCGGCCTCGCCATCATCGCACGGCTCGCGGACCGCATCGGCTTCAGTCCGATTCCGCTGTATTTGTTTGCTGGACTCATGTTCGGCGAAGGCGGTGTCGTCCGACCCGACTTCACCAACGACTTCATCACGTTGAGCGCTGAGATCGGAGTCGTCCTTCTCCTACTGACTCTCGGCATCGAGTACACCGCGAGTGAGCTCAGAGATTCGCTGCGCTCCGGATTCTGGAGCGGCGCGCTCGACCTCGTCGTGAACGCAACTCCTGGCGCAGTTGCGGGGATTGCACTCGGTTTCGGCGCGGCAGAGACCCTCGCTCTCGCCGGCGTCACCTACACGTCGTCGTCCGGAATCGCGGCCAAGGTCCTCCGGGATCTCGATCGCCTCGGCAACCGCGAGACCCCAACCGTCCTCACCTTGCTGGTCGTCGAAGATCTTGCCATGGCCATGTACCTCCCGGTCATGGCCATCGTCTTCACGGGAGGCACCGCCGGGACGGCAGCAGCGTCGGTCGCGATCGCGCTGAGCGTGCTGGCCTTCGTGCTGGTCGTCGCGCTACGACACGGCAGCGTGCTGAGCCGAATGCTGGCGACACGATCAAACGAGTCGCTCCTCTTGAGTCTGGTCGGGCTCACGCTGCTGGTCGCTGGCGTCGCGCAGTGGGTGAACATCTCAGCCGCGATCGGAGCGTTCCTCGTCGGGATTGCGTTGTCCGGATCCGTGCAACAGCGGGCCGCCAAGCTCATTGAGCCCCTCCGCGACTTGTTCGCGGCGCTGTTCTTCCTCTTCTTCGGGCTGCAAATCGACCCGAGCAAGCTGGTGAGCGCGCTGCCTGTCGCTACCGCGCTGGTCGTGATCACCGGGCTCGGCAAAGTCTTCGTCGGCGCATTCGCCGCGAAGCGAAATGGGGTCGGTCGACCGGGCCAGATTCGTGCCGGTACCGTGCTGATCGCGCGGGGCGAGTTCTCGATCGTCGTCGCCGGCCTGGCTGCGGCTTCCGGAGCATCGCCCGAACTCGGTTCCCTCGCCGCGGCCTACGTCTTGCTCTCGGCCGCGGCCGGACCGATCATCACCCGGTTCGTCGAACCGGCGGCCGGCCCGGGAAGCCCCGCAGTACCGCTCTGAGGTCCTCTTCCTATCTCCTGGGTGGGTGATCGTGCTCAGGCGATCGCCTCGTCGCGCCACCGTAGGGATCTCCCGAACAGCCCGATGCGAAATCCGCTGACGCCACCAGCTACTTTCTCTAGTCTCTACTAGAGATATTGAGGGAGGTGCCGGCGATGGCACAAGGACGCTGGTTCGGGCGAGTCCGATCGGAGTTCGATGTCGGACTCACTCACCTGTTCATCGCAGTGACTGCCCTGATCGCCCTCATCGGAGCGGCAACCGCACTCGGCATCGCGCTCTACAACGATCCGGGGACGGCGACCGCGACCACGGCCAGTGCTGCCGGTGGCAAGACGATTGATTTCTCCGCGACGCCAGGAGCGGGCTGGAAGCCATTCGATCCGAGCCTCGCACCCGCAGCCGGAGCGACGGAGCACAAGATCACACTCCACGCCCGCGAGCTTCAGCTCGAGATCGCGCCCGGCGTGAAACAAGAGATGTGGACGTTCAACGGACAGGTTCCCGCACCGATCCTGCGCGGCCACGTCGGCGACATCTTCACCGTCACCCTCGTCAACGACGGCAAGAACGGGCACTCCATCGACTTTCACGCCTCGGAAGTGGCACCCAACCAGGAGATGCGCACGATCTCACCTGGCGAATCGCTCGTGTATCAGTTCCAAGCCACCCACTCCGGCATCTGGATGTACCACTGCGGCACCCCGCCGGTCGTGCACCACGTCGGCAACGGCATGTACGGCGCGGTGATCATCGACCCGCCCGAGCTACCGGCCGTCGATCACGAGTACGTCTTCGTCCAGTCCGAGTTGTATCTCGGTGGGACGACCGAGGTCGGATACGAGAAGATGCAGAACGAGCAGTGGGATGCCGTCGTCTTCAACGGCTACGTCAACCAGTATTCGTCGTCGCCGATCCGGGTGGAGCCGGGCGAGAAGATCCGAGCCTGGGTGCTCGACGCCGGCCCGTCGGAGAGTTCGTCGTTCCACGTCATCGGGACGATCTTCGACACCGTGTACCGAGAGGGCCACTACGAACTCCAACCCGACAACACCCACGGAGGATCGCAGACACTCGACCTGATGCCCGCACAGGGCGGCTTCGTCGAGTTCACCCTCGACCACCCGGGCACCTACCCGTTCATCACCCACAAGCTCGCCGATGTCGGCAAGGGCGCGCTCGGCCTGTTCCAGGCCGGCCCGCCCACTCCCGAAGCGGGCGGACACACCAGCCCCTGACGTCGTTCCTCACCCGCGCACCCGCGACGCGACTCCCGCGTCAACGATCGAAAGTAGGCACGGCCCCGTGGAGCTCGACCTGCTCGATGGCAATCTCTACATCGACACTCCGTATTCGACCTACGCATGGATGCGCGAGCACCAACCGGTCTACTGGGATGGGGTCAACGAGCTCTGGGGCATCTTCCGCTACGACCACATCGAGCACATCGAGCGACGCAGCGACATCTTCATCAGCTCCGACCAGGCGAAGGGTGGCTATCGACCGAATCTCCCCGCCGATCCTGCGATCATCGGGCTCGACGATCCGGAACATCGTGAGCGGCGGAACCTCGTGGCGCGACGGTTCACGCCGCATGGCGTCGCAGGGTGGGAAGAGGAGGTGCGCGCAACAGTGACCCGGCTCCTCGACGCGGTCGAGGCAAAGGGCGGCCGAGCTGAGATCGTCGGTGACCTCGCCGCGCCACTCCCTGCGACGATCATCGGCCGCCTGCTCGGCTTCGAGCCCGAGCAATTCAGCGCCTTGGAGCATTGGTCAGCACGCACCATCGCGCTCGGTGGCGGACCGCGATACCTGGTAGAGGACGGCATCGTCGCGGCGATGGAGTTCGCCCAGGCGTCCAGCGATCTCCACGCCGAAAAGTTGCGCTGCCCGGCTGACGACGTGATGTCGCTGTGGACGCACGCCGAGTGGCACGGCTGCCCTCTGCCGCTCGAGTCGGTGATCGCCGACTCACTGCTGCTGCTCGATGGCGGGGCCGAGACCACTCGCACGGTGATCGCTCGAGCCCTGCTGAGCTTTGTCGAGCACCCTGATCAGTGGAGGCTGCTCCGTGACGGGACGGATCTCGAAATCGCGACGGAGGAGCTCATCCGCTACGTGACGCCGATCCACAACATGTGTCGCGTGGCCACCCAGGACGTGGAGATCGGAGGTCAGACGGTGCGAGCGGGGCAGCAGGTGGTGCTGATGTACGGGTCGGCAAACCGCGATCCCGCTCACTTCACCGACCCTGACCGGCTCGACCTCACCCGGTACCCCAACCGTCATCTCGCGTTCGGTTTCGGGACCCACTTCTGCCTCGGCGCGTCGCTCGCCCGACTCGAGATCCGGGTCTTTCTCGAAGAGCTGACCCAGCGCGTGCGGGCCCTCCGTCTGGCGCCCGGCTTTGCGGTCGAGGAGATGCCGAATGCCTTCGTCTACGGGCTACGCGCCGCGCACCTCGACTTCGACTTCGAGTAGCGGGCTCCTTGGGGCTTCGGGCACGGAAGCGTCAGTCATCGCGCTCAGGTTCGAGATGCATCCGAAGGCGACAGTTGGCGCGGCGAGGATCGTGGGCAAGGAGCTCGTCGACGACCAGTCGCCCGCCGGACAGGTCGGCGAACCCTTCGGCGATCCCCATATGAAGGTCACAGATGGTGTCTGGGTCGGTGAGCACCGCGGATTCAAACGGACAGTTGTGGAGCACGACGTCAAGCCGGTTGCCTCGCGCATTGCGAATCTCCGGATCGAAGCCCTGGCGCGCCATCGCATCCACGACGACCGCTACCGGATCGTCGTCGGCCGGCTTGCTGGCACTCTGCTTGTCGACGGACCGCCGGCCGACGTCGAACGCCGAGTCGCCGGTTCGGAGGATCTCGGCGAGGAGCACGCTGAGTCGCTCGTAGGGGCCAACGACCCCCCACCGACTCTCCGCGTTCGGATCCAACTGATACATCAGCTTCGGCCGCCCGCGGCCCCCACCCGTTGCGTGGCCCTCGGTGACCAGCTTTGCAGTGACGAGCTTCGCGAGGTGCTGCCGGATTGCATTGTGGTTCAACCCAAAGTGATCCGTCAGCTCCGCAACGCCGACTGGACCTGACGCGTCGGCGATGTACTCGAAGATGCCGTGCCGAGTCGGATCACCCAGCGCTCGTGCCTGCTCTTGAAGCGTCGCCATCAGCCACCGAACCTTTGATCGTCGATTTCTCTGCACAAGTATAGATAAATCATCAGTGCGGGCCGGCCGGGAAGCGCCACATCGTCACACGCGCGGACTCGCTATGTACTTTACTTTACTCTAGTCTAGACTAGAGTTAGTCGTGTTTGAAACCCGGCCGCGTCATCGACGGCCACTGCCCTCGGAGATGATCCATGGAACACATCGTGATCGGCTATGACCACACCCCCCCTGCGCAAGGCGCCCTCTCGTGGGCGATCGATTACGCCGGCCGATCCGGCGCCGAGCTCGTGCTCGTGTACGTCATCTCATCGGCCTGGGAATGGGAACTCTCAGCGGTGCAGGTCAATCCCGATCCGATCCGACGAGAGATCACGGAGCTGCTCAGACAGAGCTGGACCGAGCCGGTACGGGCTGCGGGCATCAAGTATCAGACCGAAGTCACCATCGGACGTCCGGCCGAGGTCTTGCTCGCGAGCGCGCGACGTCACGAGGCGTCACTCATCGTGCTCGGTATGACCGGGCGAGGCACGCTTGGGGAGCTGGTCCTCAGCAGCACCAGCCGGCAGGTTGCGCATCACGCGATACGCCCGATCGTCACAGTGCCGGCCGGCTGGGTCGCAGGCGAGACCGGGAACGCGTCGACACCATGACGAGCACAGCCACTTCCCGTCGCATCACAGCCAAACGCATCTATGAGCCGGCGGCACGCGGTGACGGCGTTCGGATTCTCGTCGACCGCCTCTGGCCGCGCGGTGTGCGCAAGGACGAAGCGAACTTCGATGAGTGGCGCCAAGACCTCGCCCCGAGCACACCGCTTCGACGGTTCTACGGACATCGACCGGAGCGGTTCGCCGAGTTCTCGCGTCGATACCGCGTCGAGCTCCGACGTCCCGAAGCGTCCGCCGCAGTCGCCGAAGTCGTCAGACTCAATCGGCGACGACCGGTCACCCTCCTCACCGCATCGCGCGACCTCGAGCACTCGGAGGCCGCAGTGCTTGCCAAACACGTCGCTGCCATCGGCCGGCGACAGACCTCGTCCCTGACTGCGACGACACGGAACGCCTGATCTCGACGACGAAAGGACCACCATGGCCACGATCGAAACACCTACACCG
>JBDUBS010000478.1:0-2267 GCA_040003875.1 Acidimicrobiia bacterium
CCCACCGACCCCCCAGCCGGGCCGATCGTCGATCCGGTCGCCCCTCCGCTGCCGCCGGTCGCAGTCCCGCTCGCGTCGACGGTCGCGCCACCGCCCACCGCGCCACCTCCCACCGCGCCGTCTCCCATCGCGCCGGCCCCCGAGCCGTCGGTAGCGACACCTTCCAGTCCGCCGGCGATGCCGCCACCCGTCATCGCCGCTCCACCCATCGCGGCTCCACCCATCGCGGCTGCGAGCACCACCGAGGCGGATCCGTGGCTCACCGACGAACGGGTGGCCCCGCGCCCGCCCGTCGTCATGCCGCCGCCGATCGACTGGACTCCCGAGCCCGAAACGCCACCTGCGCCCCCCGCCGCTCCGGAACCGCCGACTCCGGTCGCGGCCGCACCTCCGCCGCCCCCACCCCCACCGGTCGCCCCGGCTCCGGTTGCCGCGGCTCCGGTTGCCGCGCCGACTCCTCCTCCGGCTCCGCTGCCGGCCGCAGACGTCGACGACGATGACGCGGAGTTGCCGGCACCGGCTGCGAGAGAACCCGAGCGCGACAACAACTGGGCGGCACTCGACACGTTGCTGCCCGACCGTTCGAAGGGCGGGTCGATCAAGCCGAAGCGCTAGTCCGCGCCCAGGTCGATCACCCGATCCGTACGCACCGCCTCCAGCATTCGGCGGTCGTGGCTCACCAGCAGCAGCGTGCCTTCGAACGTGGCGAGCGCGGTTTCCAACTGCTCGATCGCGGCGAGGTCGAGATGGTTGGTCGGCTCGTCGAGGACGATGCAGTTGACTCCCGTCGCCATCAGTGCCGCGAGCTGGGCCCGACTCCGCTCCCCCGCCGAGAGCGTCGCCGCCGATCGCTCCACCTCGTCGGCGCCCAACGCGAACTTGGCGAGGAGTGACCGGGCCTCGGTCTGATCGAACCCGGTCGCACCCACGAACGCCTCGAGCAGTGGCGCGTCGGTGAGGAACGCGTCGCGCGCCTGATCCATCGAGCCGATCGTCACCCCCGGACCCACCCAGCACTTCCCCGATGTGGGTGCGAGTTCGCCCAGGAGCACGCGGAGCAGGGTGGTCTTTCCCGATCCGTTCGGGCCGACGATGGCGACGCGCTCACCCCAACCGATCTCGACGTCGAGCGGGCCGAGGGTGAACGTGCCCAGCCGCACGACTGCGCCCTCGAGCCGAGCCACCACATCACCGCTGCGCGTCGTCGGGGTGAGTTGGAGGTGAAGTTGCCAGCCCTCCCACGGCTTGTCGACCCGCTCCAGCCGCTCCGCGGCACGCTCGGTAGCCCGCGCCTTGCCTGCCTGCTTCTCACTGCGGTCGGACTTGAACTGGCGGATGAACTTGTCGGTCTCGCCGCTCTTCTTCACCCGCGCCTTGCCCTGATCGGACCATTCCCGCTGGGTCTGGGCCCGCGCGGTCAGCGCGTCCCGCTTGGCGACGTATTCCCCATGGCGTTCGTAGCCCTGGCGCCGGGCGAGTTCCCGCGCCGCCATGTAGTCGGACCAGCCACCCGCGTACTCGACGCCACGATGGGTCTCCTCCTCGATCTCGAGGATGCGCTCGACGGCGGCATCGAGGAACGCACGGTCGTGGGACACCGTGACCACCGCGCTCGGCGTGGCCCGGACGAACTTCTCCAGCTGGTCCAGGCCCGCGAAGTCGAGGTTGTTGGTCGGTTCGTCGAGAAGCAGCACGTCGAACCGGCTGAGCAGGATCGCCGCCAGCGCGGCCCGTGCGAACTGCCCACCGCTGAGCGCGCCCATCTCGACGTCGAGGCGCGACACGGGAAGTCCGACCTCGGAACCCACCTGGCCGAGGCGCGCGTCGAAATCGGCACCGCCCATCGCGAGGAAATGATCCAAGGCATCCGAATACCCCTCGGTCGCGTCCGGATCGGAGGCCAGCCGCTCGGTCCATTCGTCGAGCATCGCGTTCGCCGCCGCGATGCCGGAGCGACGCGCCAGATAGTCGCGCAACGTTTCGCCAGGACGCGCGTCGGGCTCCTGGGGCAGCAGACCGACGCTGAGGGTCGGGGGCACCCGCTCCAGCTGTCCGGAGTCGACTGGATCGAGGCCGGCGAGAACGCGCAGGAACGTCGACTTGCCGATGCCGTTCGGCCCGACGATGCCCACGCGCTGTCCCGCGTCGACGGAGAGCGACACCCGATCGAGCACGACGGCGGCGCCGTGAGACTTGGACACCGATTTGGCCGCGAGCACGACTACGACGCTACGCCCCACCCCCGAACTTGCGTCGCAAACCCGCGA
>JBDUBS010000668.1:0-2267 GCA_040003875.1 Acidimicrobiia bacterium
GGGCGCCAACCTCATCGGCGTCGTGGTCAACCGCGCCACCGTGCAGAAGACCGCCTCGTACTACGAGGGGTAGCGCGAGCCCGGTTGGTCACACCACCTCGAACAAGAGGTGGGCTCCGCCGCCGCCGGCGGCTATCGGTCGCAACTCGAGGTGGGTCGCCGCCACGGTTTCGTGCAGCGCCCGCGGCTCGTGATCTCGGTCGGCGAACTCGTCGAAGTAGAGCAATGATCCCGACACCAGGTGGGGCGCGACCCAGTCGAGCACCGTACGCGCGCTGGAATAGAGGTCGGAGTCCACGTTGACGATCAGTTGGTCGTGGGGTGGGATCGCGAAGTCGGGCAGCGTCTCGTCGAACCAGCCAGAGACGAACGACACGCGGTCGTCGTTGATGACCGGCGGTCCGGCCGTACCGAACTGGCCGGCCGCGAACCCCGGCCGCCACGCCTCTGGCAGTCCTTCGAAGCTGTCGAACCCGACGAACTGGGCACCCGCGGGACGCAGCTGGTCGCACCACCACTGCATCGTCTCGCCTTCGAAGACCCCGAACTCCAGGTACATCGGATGGCGACCGGTCACCCGGCGGAGCGCTTCGGAGAACACCTCGAAGCGGTCACGACAGAGGACGAGCGCCCCGCTCGCCAGCTGGTCTCGGGCCAGGTCACCGATCTCCAGGTATCCGAGCACGGACCGCAGGCGGGCGAGGTTGCCGGGACCGAGCCGGCGTCCGACCCGCAGCAATTGCTCTCTGACCGTGACTGAAAACGACACGGACCCCTCCCAGCTATCTCGATCGACGGCGACGCTGACGCCGCCGCACGCCCAACGCACCTTTCAGTCGGGGTTCCCGGTACCGAGGTCGGGGCGGTCGATCCCGAGTTCGATGGCCGAGGCGAGGTCGTCGCGCGGGTCCCCCGCGAACGCCCTGAGGCCCCCGGGGCCGTTGGGCGAGATCACGTGGATGAGTATGAGGTACACGACACCGATCGCGGCGACGCCGATCGGCCACGGCGCCCGGCCGAGCAGCGCGACCCCGACTGCCGCGGCGACGAGACCGGCACCGAGCGTCTTGGCCATGCCCGACCACGGGAACGGACGGAGGCCGGGGATCCGGGCCACGCCGATGCCCATGGTGACGAGCACGATCGTCTCGGTGATCACCGTCGCCCAACCCGACCCGACGTACGAGTACTCGGGGATGAGCACGATGTTGAGCGCCACGTTCACGACGACGCCCACCAGCATCGCGATCGGATAGAGGCGGTTGCGGCGGCTGGCCACGAGCGTGGTGAAAGCGAGGATCGTGAAGAAGTGGATGCCCTGGCCCACGACGAGCAACCGGGCCGCGTCGGCGCCCACGGCGTAGCGCTTCTCGGCCACCAGGGTGATCACCGGGTCGGCGTAAACGAGAAACGCCGCACACGCGCCGACTGCCGCGACCGCGAGGATGAGCAATGTGTGGCGGAAGGTGCGCCGGAACGCGGCGGGGTCAGCCGGCCAGGCCGCCACCATCAAGGTGAGCGCAGGGGTGGACACCGCGATCGCGACGGCTCCGAACAGGTCGGAGAACTTGTACCCCACGTTGTAGATGCCGGCGGCAGTCGACGACGCCATGATCGACAACATGATGATGTCGATCCGGAAGTAGATGGTGTCGAGCGCGGCGCCGAGCGCGAGTGGGGCAGCCTCCCGCATCCAGACCCACCACTGCGACCGGTCCCACCGGATCCGCATCCCGGCCCCGCCGCGAAGCAGAAGTACTACCCACAGCAGGACAACGAGGCCGTTGAGCACGTTGGCCCCTACGTACCAGAGCAACGACCCGATCCCGGCGATCGAGATGGTGAGGACAAGTGCGAAGCCGGCGAGCTGGCCGAGCACGTTGGCGATCGCGATGTCCCGCAGCCACAGTCGCGCCTCGAACAACAGGATGAAGCCGAACGCGACGGAGAGGACGATGAGTGTGAGCCCGCCGAGCGCGGTGCCGATCACGACATCGAGGGAGAAGTCGCCGGTCGCGTATCCGATACCGACGCACAGCAGTGCGACCGCATACGACACGACACCGATCACGAGCCGGAGCCCGGTATATGAGCCCACCACCTCCGCGGCCGTGACTTCGTCGGCCTCGATCACCTCGCTCAACACGATCCGGGACAGCCGGAGATCGGCGATGAACCCGACGATGCCGAGCAACGAGAAGATGACCGAGTACTGGCCGAACTGATCCTGGGTCAGTTGCCGCAGGATGATGAAGGTGCTGATCGTC
>JBDUBS010000331.1:0-7509 GCA_040003875.1 Acidimicrobiia bacterium
AGAGTGGCCCGGAACTCACCGCGAACGCGAAGCGGGATCCCGGTTCGCATTCGACGACGTGACAATCCGTCGACCACGAGCGTTTCCCGCGTGCGTTGCGACCCTTGAACCGGGCGCCGACGGCGGGCCCGCTCGCACCCTTGACCCATTCACCGCCGCGCGCTTCCGGGGACCATTCGCCCATCCGGGTGATGTCGCTCACGAGCGACCACACCTTCTCGGGTGGTGCGGCGATCTCTCGTTCGACGGTCACATCACTCATGCGCGGGAGCGTAGTCCTGGGTGCGAGTGCGTAGTGTGGGGGCAAACGAAGGAGCAGACATGGATGAGCGGGCAGGGCTCACGGTCGTCACCTGGAACGCGCAGGGCAGTCATGGGTTGGACATCGATGCGGCCGCGTCATCCCTGCGCGAGTTCGATGCTCAGCTGATCATGATCCAGGAGATCCAACGCCGACAGGTGGGCGCACTGCGCGTGGCGTTGCGCATGGCGGACGCGCGGTGGCGGTTCAAACACTGGCCGGTCAAGGTCCCGGCCGAGGGACTCGGCATCCTCTCGACTCAACCGTTGGCCGAGGTGCGAACGGCGGTGCTGGCTCATCGGTGGTCGCTCTGGAATTGGCGCCGCCGGGTCGCGGTGGAGTGTTCCGTCGAACTGGGGCCGCGGCGGGTGCGGTTCGTCGACGTCCATCTCGGCGCCGGTGTGCCGGTGGCCGAACGGGTCCGGCAGGCGCACCTTTTGATCACGCGCGCCAACGGCGCGGTCGTGATCGCAGGTGATCTCAACGCCGGTCCGGGGTCAGAGGAACTGCGGGCGTTCGCCGCCCGGGGCTGGACCGACGCGGAACGCGGTCTGCACCCCGGGACGCCGACGCCGGCCACCAACTGGCCGCCCGGGCCCCGGGTCTCGCCGCCCACCCAACGTCTCGACTACGTGCTGGCGCGCGACACGGTCGAGGTGGTCGAAGCATTCGTGCCCACCGACTGGGAGCCGTGGGCCGCCCTCAGCGACCATCTCCCGGTGGTGACGCACCTACGCGTCTGAGGTGCCCTCGGGCTCGGGCAGGATGAGGAAGGCCTCGCGGTAGTAGCGGAGTTCCTCGATCGACTCGCGGATGTCGTCGAGCGCGCGGTGAGTCGACCGCTTTGCCGGCTGACCCTTGAGGACCTCAGGATGCCAGCGGCGTGCGAGTTCCTTCAACGAGCTGACGTCGATGCTCCGGTAGTGGAGGTACTGGTCCACCGCCGGGAGGTACCGGTCGAGGAAACGGCGGTCGACGCCGATCGAGTTGCCACACAACGGCGCCGAGTGCTCGGCGACCCGGTCCCGCAGGTACGCGAGGACCTGATCGCCGGCTGCGGGCAGCGACAGCGTGGCGGCCTGGATCTGGGGGAGCAGTCCCGACTTGGTGTGCATGCCGACGACGAAATCGTCCATGCGCGCCAGTTCGTCGGGCGTGGCGTGGACGACGAGGTCGATGCCGTCGTCGACCACGTTCAACTCCGCATCGGTGATCAGCAGCGCGATCTCGACGATCGTGTGCCGGTTGGTGTCGAGTCCCGTCATCTCGAGGTCGAGCCAGGCCAGCCGGTCGTCGGGCGGTCCGGCGGCCTTCTCGGTACCGGTCTCGGTGCTCGTCGCGTCCGCCATATTGGAGGAGCACCCTACGCGAGGGGCACCGGTATTCTGCGTCGGTGGAAGCCGAACGCAGCGCCGTGTGGTACCCGACCCCCGAACTCCTCACCGACAGCAACGTCGGGCGGTTCATGGCCGCGCATGGGTTCACCGACTTCGAGGTGTTGCGGCGGCGCTCGATCGACGACCCCGAATGGTTCTGGGCCGCATTCGTCGAGTTCGTGGGCATCCCGTTCCCGGTGCCGTACACCGCGGTGCTCGACGAGTCCCGGGGGATCGAATGGGCGACCTGGTTCACCGGTGGCCGCCTGAACGTGGCCGCGGTGTGCGTCGATCGCTGGGCCGACGACCCCGATCGCCGCGACGTGCCGGCGGTGCTGTGGGAAGGCGAAGACGGTGTACCTCGCTCCGTCACCTACGGCGAGTTACGGATCATGACCGACGCGATCGCCGGCGGCCTCGCGGCCCGTGGGGTCGGGGAAGGCGATGCCGTCGGGGTGTTCCTCCCGATGCTGCCCGAGACGGTGGCGACGGTGATGGCCGTGGCCAAACTTGGCGCGGTCTTCCTCCCGATCTTCTCGGGCTACGGCGCCGACGCGGTCGCGGTGCGGCTCGAGGACGGCGAGGCCAAGGCGTTGGTCACCGCCGACGGCACCACCCGACGCGGCAAGGTCGTCCCGATGAAGGAGACCGCGGACGCCGCGCTCGCGCACGTCCCCGGCGTGGAGACCGTCGTCGTCGTGCCGCGGCTCGGAATCGACGTGGCGATGACCGACGGGCGCGACCTCACCCTCGCCGAGTGCACCGCGCTCGCGCCGAGCGCGCCGATGGTCACCCCTGCCTTCGACGCCGAGCATCCGCTGTTCGTGGCGTACACGAGTGGCACGACGGGCAAACCGAAGGGCGTCGTCCACGTCCACGGCGGGTTCGTCGTCAAGATCGCGGAGGAGGTCGGGTTCCAGACCGACTGCCGGTCGCTCGCTACCGGGGGCGACCGCGACGACGTGCTCTTCTGGCTCACCGACCTCGGCTGGATCATGGGTCCGTGGCAGATCTTCGGCACGCTCGCGATGGGTGCCACGATGTTCTGTTACGACGGCGCGCCCGATCATCCCGGTCCCGACCGACTGTGGGAGATGGTCGAGCGCCACCGCATCTCGATCCTCGGCGTGTCGCCCACGCTCATCCGGGCCCTGATGGCGAAGGGCGACGCGCCCGTTCACGCGCACGACCTGAGTTCGTTGCGCGTGCTGGGTTCCACCGGTGAGCCGTGGAACGAGGGTCCGTGGTGGTGGTACTTCGACGAGGTCGGGGGCGGTCGGTGTCCGATCATCAACGTGAGCGGCGGTACCGAGGTCGGGTGCTTCCTCGCGCCTCACGTGGTGGAACCGATCGCGCCGTGTTCGCTCGGCGGCCCTGCGCTCGGTTGCGCGGTCGACGTGGTCGACGACGAGTGCCGGCCGGTCCGCGGCGTCGTGGGCGAGTTGGTGTGCCGGAGGCCGTGGCCGGCGATGACCCGTGGCATGTGGAAGGAACCCGAGCGGTACATCGAGACCTACTGGTCGCGATGGCCGGGAGTGTGGTGGCACGGCGACTGGGCATCGATCGACGCGGCTGGACAGTGGTTCCTACACGGTCGGTCGGACGACACCATCAAGCTCGCGGGCAAGCGCCTCGGACCGGCCGAGGTGGAGACCGCGCTGGTCGAACATCCGGCGGTGGTGGAGGCAGCGGCGATCGGGATTCCGGACGAACTCAAGGGCGAGACGCTGCTCTGTTACGTCGTCCTCGTCCCCGAGGTGGCGCCCACCGAGGAGCTGGCCGCGACCCTGCGCGCGATGGTGGGCTCCGCCCTCGGCAAGTCGTTCACGCCATCCGCGGTGCGGTTCACGACTGCCCTTCCCAAGACGCGCAGCAACAAAGTCATGCGGCGCACGATCCGGGCGGTCACCCTCGGCGCGGACCCGGGCGACCTGTCGGGGCTCGAGGATCCCGCGGCGCTCGACGCGATTCGCGCCGCGCGATGAGACGCCACGAGGGACCGCGGCTCGTCGGGAACCGGGTGCTGCTGCGCACGTTGGTGACCAAGGACTTCGGGGCCTGGCAGGACGTGCGGCGTTCCAACCGCGATTGGCTCGAACCGTGGGAACCTCGGCCGGAATCCGGCGCGCCCGACGCAGTTTCGGACGTCGACGCGTTCCGCAGTCGTTGCGCGGCATGGGATCGTCAGCGTCAGTTCGACGCGGCCTACGGCTTCGGCCTGTTCCGACAGGGCGACGAGACCTTCATCGGTGAGGTGAGCCTGGGATCGGTGCAGCGCGGACCATTCCAGTCGGCGTCGGTGGGCTACTGGATCGACGAACGGTGGGCGGGTCTGGGCTATGTCCCCGAAGGTGTGGCCCTGATCCTGCGCTACGGATTCGAGCACCTCGGGCTTCATCGCATCGAAGCGGCGATCGTGCCGCGCAACCGCGCCAGTCGGCGGGTGGCGGAGAAGCTCGGACTGCGCGAGGAGGGCACGTCGCTCGGCTACCTCCAGATCGCCGGGGTCTATGAAGACCACCTGCGCTTCGCGATCACCGAGGGCGAGTGGACCGCCCGACGCGCCGAGATCGGGGCGCTCGTGGGCTGGGCGAGCTGACCGAACCGGTCGGCCCGCCGGTCAGCGCGGACCGAGGATCTGGAACGCGTTGACGAACCTCTTGAAGAGGGCATCGTCGGGGCCCGGGCTCTTCGCAACGATGGTGTAGAGCCGGTCCTTCAGGAGTTCGATCCGAGCGTGCCAGACCGAGTTGCCCTTCTGGTACACGACCTCTTTGACCGCGACGTCGAGGATCGGGATCGGGTCGGTCTGGCTCACGATGGTCGCGCCCGCATCCGAAGCGAGTTGGCCGGCCACCTGGTTGAGCGACGACTTGTACGAGTCGAGCGCGCTCAACGGTTCGGGCGTCTTGGTGACCGTGAACGAGTAGTCGGAGCCGACGGAGTCCGAGACGGTCACCACCGTGCCGAGGTCGTTCTTCTCCGCGGTGCGCTGCCACTGGGTCGGCGTGGTCACCCGGAACTGGTCGTTCGGGTCCTCGAACAAGACTCCGCTGTTGCCGTTGACGTACCGCGAGATCGTGCCACCCGTCGACGGGTCGATCCACCGGGTCCACACCCACCAGACGACGACGAAGGCCACGAGCACCACCCCGAGCCAGGCGATGGCGGTCGCGATGGGGTTGTTGTCACCCGTCTCGACCACGATGGCTTCGAGCGGCTCCGCCCTGGGGTCGTCGGTGATCACCGGCGGCGAGCGTAATCGTGCCGGGTCTCGGCTGGGTCAGCGGGCCGAGGCGGCGGGGAACCGGGACCGCAGCGACCACACCTGGTGAACGAGTTCGAAGCGCATCGCGGTGTCATGGTCGGTGAGATCGGCCGTGTGGGCGAGCGTCGCCTTGGTCCGCACCGAGAGTTCGCGCGGGATCTCCGCGGCCCGGCCGGCCAGGGCTACTGCATGTTCCAGCAGGTCGGCGTCGGGGACGCATTCCCAGGCCAGGCCCACCGCCGCGGCGCGAGCCCCATCGAGGCGGACGCCGAAGAGGTTCATCGCCGCGGCGGTCTGGGGGCCGACGGCCCGGTTGAGGAGCCAGGTGTGGCCACCACCGGGATGGATCCCGATGCGGAGGAACCGCGCGTCGAACCGCGCCGACTCACCTGCGATACGCACGTCGCACGCCAGCGCGAGGTTGCAGCCGGCACCGACCGCGGGTCCGTTCACCGCGGCGACGGTCGGCAGGGGTGAGTCGAGGACGCGCAAGAAGCCCGCATAGATACTGCGCACGTCGGCGGGTTCCTCGGTCCCGTCCGCCATCGCAGCCAATGCCTTCACGTCGGCACCGGAACAAAAGGCGGGTCCGGCACCGGTCACCACCACCGCGCCCACCGCCGGATCGGCATCGATCTCGTCCATGGCATCGACGATCGCCGCGACGAGCGACGCGGTGAGTGCGTTGCGCCGTTCGGGGTCGTCGAGCGTCAGGATGGCGACGCGACCGTCGCGTTCGATGTGCAGTGGCATCGTGATCAGGTTCGGCGATCAGTGCCGGTCGCGCATCACGGCGGGGGAGTGGCGGAAGAACGTCTCCACGTCGCGCTGGAACCGGTACGAGGGCTGGGTGCTGCCGACCGCGTTCTCGAGCCGGAGGCCGCGGGCGAACGCGTCGACGGTGCCGGCAGTGGAATAGCGGTACCGGAAGCCGGTGTCCTTGAACGGGCTGTTGTCGAGCGCCCGTCCGTACCGGAGCAGGCTCAGTACCTCGGGTGGGAGGTCGAGCACGCGCGCGATCCGCAGCGGCTCGGCAGCCCACTGGGTGAAGATCGGCGGGAGTGCGATGCGGCGCCGGCCGACGATCGCGCACACCTCACTCCACGGGATCGACCCGTCGCCCGCGATGTTGAAGATGCCGGGGACTTCGTTGCGGGTCGCGAAGACGAGCGCGCCGGTGACGTCGTTCTCGTGGGTGAACTGCAGCCGGGGATCGAAGCCGAGGATCTCGGGCGCAAGGGGAAGGGTCAGTGCCTTGGAGAACGGCGTGGTCACGTCGTCGCCGAGGACGTTGGTGAAGCGGAGTTTGGTCACGGTCACGTGCGGGTTGTCGATGGCGAAGTCCCGGACGAACGATGCTGCCTCGAGCAGCGACCGCTCGACGCGCGTACGCGGCGGTCGCGTGCGTGACATCGACTCGCGAAAGAAGTACGGGTCCTTGTAGTTGGCGCCGTAGGTGAGGGCCGAGCTCTTCACGATCACCTTGCGGACGGGCGAGCCGGCGGTGCCCGCGGCGGCCAGCAGGTTCATGGTGCCGATCACGTTGATCTCGTGGAGCGCGCGGCCGGGCAACTCGGTCGAGTCCACGATGAGGTGCGTGTGCAGGATCGTGTCGACCTGGGTGGCCCTCACGATGCGATCGAGGATCGAGTAGTTGGAATCAGCCTTCACGAACTCGGTGCGTTCGAGAGGGAGGCGGGGCTCCTCGGTGTCGAGACCGACGATCATCTCGACCTCGGGAAGCGTTTCGAGTTGCTGCGCGAGGTGGCTGCCCCAGAACGTCCCGAGCCCGGTGACGAGAATGCGCATCTGAACCCCTATCCGAACCACACGCTACGGCGGGCGCGGAGCATGTCGTAGAGGGCGTCCTGGATCGCGTCGCGGATCCGATCGGACTCGGCCATGACCTGGGCCCGTGGGTACCGCTCCTGATCAGGGGTCACGCCGAAGTGGACCGGCGGCAGCACGCGGATGCGGAACTTCGCGGGGAAGTAGAGCCCGGCGCCGAGCGGACCGAACGCCAGCATGTTCGCGGTGATCGGCGCGTAGGGAAGGTTGGTGAGCGCGGCCAACCGCCGACTCTTGAAGAGGATCGGCATCGCCTCCTCGTTGCCGACCACGGCGATCGGGATGACCGGTACGCCGGACCGCATCGCGATCTCGACGAACCCGGCGCGCCCGAACCGGTGCAGCTTGTAGCGGTCGCGGTAGATCTTGCCGGTGCCCTTGGTGCCTTCGGGGAAGACGAGCACGAGTTGCCGATCGTCCTTCAGCAGGCGGTACGCGTTGTCGGGATGCGCCGCGACACCGCCGAGCCGCGACCACATCGTGCCGACGAACGGGATCGCACGGAGAAGGTTCTCCGCGAGCCCATAGACGGGCCGGCGCAACTCGGTCTCGATACCGTGCATGATCACCGGCGCGTCCGCCGGGATGGCGCCGGCATGGTTCGCGACGAGCAGGGCGCCCCCCTCGTCGGGAATGTGCTCGAGGCCTTCCCACTCGGCGCGGAACCAATGCCGGTACATCGGGTCGTAGAGCCGGCGGGCGATCGCCCGCATCTG
>JBDUBS010000355.1:0-2256 GCA_040003875.1 Acidimicrobiia bacterium
CGCATAGAAATGGTCCCAGATCGAGATCCACTCGAAGCCGTGTCCCTCGATCCGGCGCCAGAGCGACTGCAACTCGGCGATCGTGGTGTTCTGCAGGCCGGTGTGTACTCCGAATCGCACGGCATCGGACTCTATCGGTGCGAGGCAGCGAGCCCCACGGAACCCTTGACCGATAGGAGTGGGAGCGGACGAGCAGTTTTGCGGACGAGCAGTTTGGCGCCCAACCTCTAAGGTGGCCGGGTGCTGGAGATCGTGCAGATACCCGAGTTGCGGGACCCCGTCATGGTGATGTCGTTCACCGGCTGGGTCGACGGTGGACTCGCGGGTGCCGGCGCGGCCGCCGTGCTCGCCGACCAGCTCCAGTCGGCGCGGCCGTGTGCGAACTTCGATCTCGCGGAATACGTCGACCTGCAACAGACCCGTCCCACCGTGAGCCTGGTCGACGGCGAGACTCGCCGCGTGCACTGGCCCACGATCGAGATCGTGGCCGGGGTCGCAGGTCGCGACGTGCTGATGGTGACCGGACCGGAACCGTCGGTGCGGTGGAAAGCCGTGGCCGACGATCTCGTCGGGTTCGCGAAGTCGACCGGGGTCCAGGAGGCGATCTGCCTCGGTGGGATGCCGTCGCCGGTGTCACATCGGCGGCCGATCGTGGTGCTCGCCACCGCGTCGAGTCGCTCGGTCGCCCAGGAGTCCGGGGAGTTGCGGGCCGACTACCTCGGTCCGACCGGCATCCAGACCGTGATGCAGGTCGCGCTCGGTGCGGCGGGCATCCCGACCGTCGGGCTCTGGGCGCAAGTGCCCCATTACGTAGCGGGCACGCCGTCGCCGCCCGCGATCCGCGCGCTGCTCGAGCGGCTACAGGAACTCACCCGGATCCGGGTCGACACCCAAGGGCTCGACGACCAGACCGCCGAGTACAACGAGCAGGTGGAGACCGGGCTCGCCGAACGGCCCGACGTCGCCGCGCTGGTCCGCCAGATCGAAGAGGCGAGCGGTCCCGAGGATCTGCCCTCGGGCGACGACCTCGCGCGCGAGATCGAGCAGTTCCTCCGCGACGAGAACTAGGAACGTCACTCCGGGTCGCTCCTGCATTTCGGGTCGTCCGCTTCGCTCGGGAGTACCTTCCTGCGATGACTGATTACCCGGAGCAGGGGTCTGCATCTGTTCATGTCGACGCACCGCCCGAGGTGGTGTGGGCGCTCATCGCCGACGTCACCCGGATGGGTGAGTGGAGTCCGGAGTGCGTGAAGGCCGAGTGGGTCGACGGCGCAACGGGTCCGGCGGTCGACGCGCCCTTCCGCGGCTACAACCAGGCGGGCACGTTCGAGTGGGACCTGCCCTGCGTGGTGACCGCGTGCGCCCCCGGCCGAGTGTTCGAGTTCGACGCGCCGAGTGAGGGCTCGGTGCGGACCCGCTGGCGGTTCGAAGTCGCACCGGACGGCGCGGGCACGCAGCTCACCGAATCGTTCGACGCGCCGATGATCAACGTCGACGGCGCCGCAGCCAACTTCGACGGTCGCTACGAGATGCTGGTCGAGGCGATCGGCCGCACCATTGCCAACATCAAGGCCGCGGCCGAAGCCTGAACCGCAGATCGGACCGGACCGCGGGACGCCGGTAACCTCGCCCGTTCGCCGAGCGGGGCCGGTGCGGCCCGACCCGGAGGGCCAAGAGAGGGAAATCATGAGCGTCGTCAAGATCAATGCCATCACCGTCCCGGCGGAGCGTGCCGACACGCTCGTCGAACGGTTCGCGGCCCGCGCCGGGGAGGTCGGCAAGGCGCCCGGCTTCGAGATGTTCGAGTTGCTCCGCCCGAGCGACGACAAGGACACATTCCTCGTGTACACACGCTGGGCGTCGGAGGAGGATTTCCAGGCCTGGATGGAGAGCGCGGCCTTCGGGCAGGGTCATCGCCAGCACACCGGTGAAGGACCCGTGAGCACCGGCGCCGAGCTGTGGCAGTTCGACGTCGTCCAACACGAGGAGGCTCCCGGATCGTGAGTGCCAGCCCGCTGGAGGAGCTGACCGGACCGGGCGCCCAGTACGAGATCGTGCTCGAGGAGGTGCTCGGCGTCCCCCTGCAGGTCTACAAGAGCCGGTTCGGTTCCATGCGCGACCTCATGGCGTTCGGCGACGCGCGCGCGGACCTCGACTGGGTCGTGCAGGGCGACCGTCGGCTCACCTTCGGCGAGCACAACGCCCTCGCCCGGCGAGCCGCGACCGCGTTGCTCGATCTCGGGGTGGCGCGCGGCG
>JBDUBS010000476.1:0-2254 GCA_040003875.1 Acidimicrobiia bacterium
CAGCTCATGGCCAACTTCCTGTCGAACTCCGGTGGCGCGTGGGACAACGCGAAGAAGTACATCGAGGACGGGAACGAAGGCGGCAAGGGCTCCGAGGCCCACAAGGCGGCCGTGATCGGCGACACCGTCGGTGACCCGTTCAAGGACACCGCCGGTCCGGCGCTGAACCCGCTCATCAAGGTGATGAACCTCGTGTCGCTGCTGATCCTGCCGGCGATCATCTCGCTGCGCAACGACGACGTGCGCTATGTGATCGCCGGAGTCGCGGCGATCATCCTGATCGGTGCGGTGGTCTTCTCGAAGCGCAAGAGCGCATCCATCGGCGACGAGCCGGTCATGGTCGAGACCGAGCACATCAGCGTCTGAGCGACGGTCCCTGGGTTCGAGTCGGTGCGGTAGTGATCAGTCCGAGTTCTGAGCGCGCTTGTGCTTCCGGTACTCGAGGAACGGCGGGATCAGCGACAAGAGGATGACCACCCCGATGATCGGCAGGAGATAGGTGTCGATCTTGTCGGGACCGATGGCATCTCCGAGGAAGTATCCGATCAGCGTCACGCCGATCGCCCACAGCGCCCCGCCCAGCAGGTTGTAGCTCAAGAACGTGCGGTAGGGCATCTCCCCGACACCGGCGACGATCGGCGCGAAAGTCCGGACAACCGGGACGAACCTGGCCATCATGATCGTCTTTGCGCCGTGCTCCTCGAAGAACTTGTTGGCCCGATCCACGTACTCCTGCTTGAACAGGCGCGAGTTCGGTCGCCGGAAGAGCGCAGGTCCGACTCGCTTGCCGAATGCGTATCCGACCTGATCGCCGATGACCGCCGCCGCGAAGCACCCGACCAGGACCACCGCCAGATTGAGCTTGCCCGCCGAGGCGAGGAGTCCGGCGGTCACGAGCAACGAGTCGCCCGGCAGGAAGAATCCGATGAGCAGGCCAGACTCCGCGAAGATGATGACGATGAGTCCGATCGTCCCGAACGATTGGATCAGGTGCTTGGGGTCGATCGAGTCGGTGATGCCAGCAAACATCCGAGCACCTTAGGGGTCGATCCGCCGTCCATCCGGGCATGTGGGGGGCCCTGGGGGCTACGTTCGCCTCCGTCCGTGTGCTGAAACTCGAGAAACGCGTGCCGTGGCCAAGTCGCTGGTGATCGTCGAATCGAAGACCAAAGCCGACACGATCGGTCGCTTCCTGGGCGACGATTTCACGGTGCTCGCCAGCTTCGGGCACGTCCGTGACCTGCCGCGGAAGGGGCTCGGCGTCGATGTCGACGACCATTTCCGGCTCGAGTACGCCCCACCCGAGGGCCGGGCCAAGGACGTGGTCTCCAAACTGCGCCAGGCGATGAAAGGCACCGACGAGCTCTATCTCGCCACCGACGAGGATCGTGAGGGCGAGGCGATCGCGTGGCACCTGTTCGAGGTGCTGAAGCCCAAGACCGCGGTCAAGCGGATGGTGTTCCACGAGATCACCCGGGAAGCCATCGACTCCGCGATCGCCAATCCCCGCGAGCTCGACATGAAGCTCGTCGAGGCGCAAGAAGGCCGGCGCACACTCGACCGCCTCGTCGGCTACGAAGTCTCGCCGGTGCTCTGGCGCCGGGTCGGCGGCGCCCGTTCCGCGGGCCGGGTGCAAAGCGTCGCGGTCCGCCTGGTGGTCGAGCGGGAAAGGGAGCGCATGGCGTTCCGGACCGCCGAGTTCTGGGATCTCGACGGTCGCTTCGCGGCGCGCGGCACCGAGTTCGGCGCCCGGCTGGTGGAGCTCGACGGCCGGAAGGTGGCCAACGGTCGCGACTTCGATCCCGCAACGGGTGCCCTCGCCCCCGACGCCGCGGTGGCGCACCTGCTCGAGACCGACGCGCGCGCGCTCGCGAGCCGGCTCACCGAGTCGCAGTTCAACGTCCGCAGCGTCGACGCCAAGGACTTCACCGAACGGCCGAAGCCGCCGTTCAAGACCACGACGATGCAGCAGGAGGCGGGCAACAAACTGCGCTTCAGCGCGGGTCGCACGATGTCGGTCGCGCAGGGCCTCTACGAGCGTGGCTACATCACCTACATGCGGACCGACTCCATCAGTCTGTCGAACCAGGCGGTCGACGCGGCCCGCGCCCAGATCGTCGAGCGGTTCGGCCAGGCCTACCTTCCTCCCGCGCCCCGTTCGTACGCCAACACGACGAAGAACGCACAGGAAGCCCACGAGGCGATCCGGCCGGCGGGCGCGCGGTTCCGGACGCCCGAGGACGTACGCGGCGAG
>JBDUBS010000684.1:0-7486 GCA_040003875.1 Acidimicrobiia bacterium
CGACGGCGCGATCCTCGGCGCGCTTGTTCTCGAGTTCCTCCGCTCGGGTGCGAACCGTCCCCAGCTCCACCTCGAGCTGGTTCAGCGCATCGGCGCGACCGAGACCGTCTCGGATCAACTGGTCCCGATCGTCGCGCACGCTCGCGAGTTCGCGGGTCAGGTCTTCGAGGCGTTGCGAGAGGTCGCCCCGTTCCGCGTCGACGGACACCTGCTCCTGTTCGAACTCGGCGATCCGCGACTCGGCCGTCTCGACGTCGTGGTTGCGCTGCGCGAGTTCGAGGGTCAACGAGTCGGCCTGAGCGACGGCGACGTCACGCTCGGCGCGGGCCGTTGTCAGCGAGCTCTTGCCCGTGGCCACCGCCGCTTCGACGCCTTCCATTGCGTCGCGCACGGCGGCAAGCTCTCGGGCCAGGTCGTCGCGTTCGAGCTGGAGTGAGGCCAACGCGGTCTCGGCCTGACCGCCGGCCTCGGTGTGGTGCTCCAGCTCCGTGCGCAGGGTGGCGAGCGTGTCGACCATCGCGTCGCGCTCAGTGTCAGCCGCGTCGAACCGGGCCTGCAGGTCGTCGACCCTGGCGTCGCGCTCGGCCACTTGACGCCGAAGTTTGTCGGTGCGGTCGACCGCCTCGCCGAGCTCGGCCGTGGTTGCCGCGAGCGCGGCGTCGAGCTGGCGGACGCGTTCCTCCTGCGAACGCACTTCACCCGCGAGCTGATCGGCGCGGGCGATCGCCGAGCCGAGTTCGGCCGATGTCGCGGCATGGACGGCCTCCAGATCGACGGCGTGCTGGCCGTGCTCCGCGATCGCACCGTCGAGTTGGGCTTCGATGGTGGCGATGCTCTGGGCGTGGTCGCGTTCGCGTTGCGCGAGTTGACGCTCCAACTCGACGACCCGGCTCTCGTGGCGGGTGATCGCCTCCCGGAGTTCGGCGACGTAGGTGTCGAGCTCGGTGCGGGCACCATCGACGTGCTCGAGCTCGCCTTCGGTGGCCTGCCACCGCGCCTCCGCCTCACGCTGCGCGGCGACCGCGAGCGTGAGGTCGGCTTCCAATCGAGCCGAGCGCTCCGCCAACACCGTCGCGCGACCCAGGGCGGCGTCGGCCTCCTTGCGGGCGTCCGCGAACGCCGACTGCATGTCGGTCAGCACACCATCGGCCTCGTCGTACCGGGCCTTCATCGACGCGAGCTCGGCCGTCACCTCGGCGACCCGCGCCTCGGCCGTCGCGGCTCGTTGGCGCGCCGCGGTCACCTCGCCGGCCACGACCTCCGCATGAGCCTCGGCCGCCTCCAACCGGTCATGGGACAGGTCCATGTGCTGTTCGGCCTCGACCGCGAACAGCTTCGCGAGGACGCCTGAGAGTTCCTCCCGGGCGGCATCCAGGTCGGCGCGTGTCGCGTCGAGCGACTCGACCGTCGACACTCGCAGGTTCTTCACCGAGTCGATTTCGTCCCGGAGTTCGTTCGTCCGGGCCTCGGCCGATTTCGCCCGGGCCACCGCCACCGCAAGTTCGTCACGGAGGGCCCGCACGTTCTGGTCCTCGACTCCGTCATCGCCCGCCGGCCGGGGTCCACCGGCGCTCGTGGCGCGATGCAGGACCTCAGTGACACGTTCGAGCCGGCGCTCCGCGTGCATCCGAGCGTCGCTGACCCGTTGGAGTTCGAGCCGAGCCGAATCCCGCTCGCGCAGCGCCTCGAGCAAGCGTTGGCGGTGGGCCTCCCCCGCAGCCTCTCGTTCGGCCAACTGGGTCTGGAGCGTTCGGAACCCGGAACCGCTCGAGGGCAAGGACGCCGCCACACTCGCGACTCCCGAACGGCCGGCCGGCTCCGGAACGGTGGCCGGATCCGCAGGCGCGGTCGCGGTTGCACCCTCCACCCGGCGACGCTCTTCCTGGGTCGCGCGGAAGCGCGCCTGCGCGACGAGACGCTCGTGCTCAGATCGCTCTTCGAGCATGGTTCGCCGGAGTGCGGCGAGCTGCTTCTCGGTGGCCACACGCTCGGCGGCGATCTGTTCGAGCGCGGCGCGCTGCGCGAGTGCGACCTGGCGTGCCTCATCGGCCGCCTCCGCGTTCGCTCGGGCTGCGGCCTCGAGGTCGGCCGAGCCCTTCTTGCCGCGTCCGCCGGCCTGCACCTGGACCACCTGGCGGCTGAAGACCGGCGGGGCAGGGAGCTTCGGCGCGGTGCGGCTCGCCACCATCTCGTCCAGCGTCAACTTCGTCGGTGCCCCAGTGGCCTCGTTCGCACTCAACCGTGGCCCCCTTTGACGATGATTTGACCCGGTTCATTCGTTTCGACCAAATCTGACCGGAAACTTGACCGTTTCGGCGATTCTCACGGAACGTCATCCCCGAGGAAGCACCACTATCGCCACCGGAATCGCAGGCCCGGGCCGGCAATCCACGCGTCGAAACGACCGATTCGGACTACGGGGCCAGGGAATCGACCGGGACGACGCCGGCCTGGGGGGTCTCGATCGGGCCCTCCGGGAGCATGAACCGCCAGAACACGAGGCCGAACCATTTGCCCTCGGTGTCGATCCAGTTCGCCGCGCCCGGGTTGCGATGCGAGATCACCACGGTGAACCAACCGTCGGTGTCCAACTGCATCTGCTTGCGGTTGAGCGACACCGACCGGTGCACGTAGTCGTAGGTCTGGAGGTGACGGTTCCAGAGCATCACGTTGGCGCACCGGCACTCGGGCCACCGGGCGCGCATCACGAGCGCGTCGTCGGGGCCGAGGACGTACGGGGCCATGGAATACGCGGCATCGATGGCGGCGAGCGGATGGTCCGACGGGGTGCACGGCGGCGGGAACACGTTCGGCTCGGTGGACACGAACGCGGGCTGCACGCGCGAACCGGGCGGCCCCATGCCGACGGTGCGAGAGGCGACGTAGTTGGCGACCCGCCGGAGTCCGGCCGCGACCGACGCGTCCGACGGGGGTGGCGGTGCTTCGTTGCCGCCGGCGACCTCGACCGCGAGCTTCACGTCGCGCACTGGCGCGGCCCCCGGCGACCACAACTCCTCCCAGTAGTGGCGCGACGTGATGCGCGTGGTCGCGTCGGTGAGCGGCATCCAGTTGCGATCCTGAGCTGCGCCGCCGAGGGTGAGTGCGAAGTTGCCGTCGGCGTCGACGTCGAACTGAGTGTCGTTGATGATGCCGCCGGTGCGGTCGGGGAACCCACCGTTCCCACCGCCTTCCTCCAAGGTGAAGCTCGTGTAGATCGCACCGTCGGTATTGCCGGTGACGCGGTACCGGTACGCGTTCGAGACCGCGGTGTCGAAGTAGATGGCGTCGGCGTTGTCGCCGAGGCTCTTGCGCGTGGAACTGACGATGGGCCGGAACACCGGGGTCGTCGGGTCGTCCTCGAAGTGGCCGAGCAGCCCACCCTCGAGGAGATGCGCGACGGCACGCAGCGCGCCCGCAGTGTCGTCGGCGCCGGCGATGCCCCACTCCTCGCCCGCGTACCGGTCGGCCACCTCGCCGAGGGTCGCGAGCAACTCGTCGAACGCGACCCTGCTCTCGCTGTCGTCTGCTGTCATATCGACCCCCACACGCCACGCCGCGCGTCGGAGCGGCGCGCGAGAACCCGTTCTAGTCTCTCCCGATGCCCATCGACCTCGAACCCCTGATCGACGCCGCGTGTACCGAAGCGGGTTCTGACGATTTCGGCGAACCGACGTGGCGGGAAGCGCTCGAGGTCCTGGTCGACGCGCTCGACCGCGAGGCCGAACTCAACGACATCGGTCAAGTGATGGTCCCGGGCGAGATCACCGGCTATCTGCGCGACCGCCTGGGCATCATGGCGTACCGCAACGCGCATCCCGAGGTCGCGACGGTCGACGTCGTACCGCCGATCGTCATCGTCGGTCAGGGCCGGACCGGCACCACCATTCTCCACGACCTCCTCGCCCAAGATCCGGCGAGCCGCGTGCCGCTCACCTGGGAGGTGGACCTCCCCAACCCGCCACCGGAGACCGCGACCTACGCCACCGATCCCCGGATCGCGCAGGTCGACGAGACGTTGGCGACGGTCGACTCGGTGCTCCCCGATTTCCGCGCCATGCACCCGATGGGGGCGTCACTCCCCCAGGAGTGCGTGCGCATCACCGGCTCCGAGTTCCGCTCGATGATCTTCCCGACGACCTACCGCGTGCCGTCGTACGGGCGCTGGCTCCTCCACGAGGCCGACATGGGCCCGCTCTACCGCTGGCACCGGATCTTCCTCCAACACCTGCAGTCCCACCACCCGACCGACCGTTGGGTGCTCAAGTCGCCCGGTCACATCTGGTCACTCGAAGCGCTCCTCGCGGAGTATCCGAACGCGATCCTCGTACAGACCCACCGCGACCCGTTGCGCATCCTCGCGTCGATCTCGTCGCTGGTCGCGAAGCTGCGGGAACTCGCCACGGACCGCACCACGATTCCCGAGGCGGCGACGGAGTTCGCCGAGTACATCGTCGAGGGTCTCGATCGCTCGGTCGACGCGCGTGAGAGCGGCGCGATCGACCCGTCGCGCGTCGTCGACCTCCAGTTCGCCGAGTTCATAAGGGACCCGTTCGGCACCATCGGTGCGATCTACGACGCGCTGGGTCTCGACCTCACCGTCGAGACCGAGAGCCGCATGCGCGCGTTCCTGGCCGCCAACCCGCAGGGCACCCATGGGGTGCACACCTACACGTGGGCCAACACCGGCCTCGACGAAGGCGAGTGGCGCGAGCGGGCCCAGCGCTACCAGGACTACTTCGGCGTCCCCTCGGAACCGTCGACGTAACGCACCGGCCGCCCTCCCGCCGCCCACCGCAGCGTTTGTCACTTCGAGGACGGTAGGCGTCCTCACGATGACAAACGCTCGACTGCCATTTCAGCGGGGGTCGGGGGCGGCGGCGAAGAGGCTGGGGTCGATCGTGATGTAGATCGCCTTGCAGGTGGCGACCACCACACCGTTCGCGGTGGCTTCGGCGGAGATGAAGAGCTTGCGGCGCTCCTGACCGTCGAGGCGAGCCCGCATCTCGATCGGCGTCTCGATCGGCACCGCGTTCACGTAGCGCACGGTCAGTTCACCGGTGAAGGCCGGCTGACCGATGCGCCCGATGATGAAGCCGGTGACGTCGTCGAACGTCGCGGCCACGATGCCACCGTGGGCGCGGCCGGGCGGGCCCTCGAATCCCTTGCGGAAAAACACCTGCGCGACCACTTCGTCGCCCCCGGGTTCGACCTTGATGTCGACGGCCGTCGGGTTCGCGAGTCCGGCGACGGCGCGGTCGTTGAAGCCGCCCGCCGCGATGCCGACCGGGAACGTGCCGCCGTGGGCCTCCCGGGCGGCCTGCATCAGCGCCATGCGGTCTCGACGCGGTGCGGCATCGAGCATCGCGATCAACTCGTGGGTGTGTGCCTGGATCTGTGCGTAGGCCTCGTCGTTCTGGGGTTGCGCGCGGACGAATGCGTGGACGAGGTCGCGGAGCGCGTCGCTCGCGGAAACGCGCGCCTCCTCCAGCAGTGTCCCGTCGTCCTGGTTGGTCACCCTGATCACCCGACCGTCAGGACGGTACGGATGCCCTCACGGCGCCGCATCGAGTCGAGCGCGGCTTCAGTCTCCGCAAGCGGGAGACGTTCTGTGATCATGCCCTCCAGATCGAGGCGTCCCGCCTTCCACAACGCGAGCAGTCTCGGTATGTCACGGGCGGAGTGCACCGAGCCGAGCAGGCAACCGATCAGCTTCTTCTCCGTGGCCGTGAACCCGACCACCATCGGGAGCGTGATGCCCTGATCCAACGGCGGTGCACCAACGCACACGATGGTGCCGCCGGGACGGGTCGCCATGATCCCCTGTTCGATCAGCGACGCCTGCCCCGCCGCTTCGAACGCGTAGTCGACGCCGATCCCGCCGGTGAGGTCGAACGCCATCGCCATCGGATCGTCGGTGCCCGGATCGCACACGTCGGTCGCGCCGAAGCGGAGCGCGGCGTCACGTCGTTCGGCGACCGGATCGACCACGATGACCCGCGACGCCGCCGCGAGCCGCGCGCCCTGGGTGACCGCGATCCCGATGCCACCCGCGCCGAGCACGAGCACGGTCGCGCCTTCCTCCACCTTCGCAGTGTTGAGCACTGCGCCCACTCCCGTCTGCACGGCGCAGCCGAGCACGCACGCCACGTCGAGCGGCACGTCGGCGTCGACCTTCACCACGCCGAGTTCCGGCATGATCGCCCGCTCCGCCCACGCGGCGGTGGCCAGGCCTCGGTAGACGATTTCGCCGTTGCGGGAGAGCGGGCTCGTGCCGTCGGGCAGCAGGTTCGAGAACAACGACGCGCCGTACACCGCGCACAGCGTCGGTTGGTGACGCGTACAGAAGTAGCACTGACCGCACGCAGGGAGCGGCGTGAGCACCACCTTGTCACCGGGGACGACGGAGGTGACGTCGTCGCCGATCGCCTCGACCACACCCGCGGCCTCGTGACCCAGGACGACGGGCATCGGCGCGGGGAACGAACCGTCCACCACCGAGAGGTCGGAATGGCACACCCCACACGCAGCGATCCGGACCAGCACCTCAGCCCGACGCGGCGCCCGGATGTCGATGTCGTCGATCACGACGGGGGTCTGGGCGGCTTCCAGGACTGCTGCGCGCATTGACGTCGTCTCCACGGTTCGGGACCGGCACTTTCGAACCGCGGGAGCGTATGTGCTCGCACCGCCGGACGCGGTCTACCGTCAGCCTCATGACCAACTCCGAGACCCCCCGCCGCGTCGCGCTGATCGCCGACGGCAGCTTCTTCGTCGGCCCCGCCATCGCACGGGTGCTCGCCGGCCGCGGTCACGACATCGCCATCGGCAACCCGCACGAGGGCCTGGTCGACGAACTCGAGGCGCTCGGGGCGAAGGTCGCGATCGTCGACGCGCCGCGTGATCTTGCGGATCCCGACGCGGCCCCCGCGCTCGTCGCCGGCGCCGTCGATGCCTTCGGTCACATCGACGCCGCGTGCGCGTTCTCGGGCCTCATCGTCATCGGCCGGTTCACCGAGTCGAGCCTCGACGACCTACATCTCGTGACGCGCGGGTGTATCGAAGCGCCGTACCACTTCCTCCGCGCGGTGGTGCCGACGATGGTCGCGGCCGGCTCGGGTCAGGTGCTCATGCTCACCAGCGCGGCAGGCGCGCGACCCACGCCCGGCGCACCGCTCTACTCAGCGGCCCGGGCCGCGGCGAACATGCTCGTGAAGAACGTGGCGGGTGAAGTAGCGCGGACCGGCGTGCAGGTCAACGCGCTCGGCACCAACTTCATGGACTTCCCGGAGTTCCGGCGCGCGAACGGCGCCGACGACCCGGAGGTACGGGCCAAGATCGAGGCCAAGGTCCCCATGCGGCGACTCGGCACGCTCGAGGAATGCGCCCACATGTGCGCGGCGTTCCTCGACGGCACGAGCCAGTTCACCACCGGCCAGTTCCTCGGCTATTCAGGTGGCTGGGTGTGAGGGTGAGGTTCCCGAGACGC
>JBDUBS010000375.1:0-2245 GCA_040003875.1 Acidimicrobiia bacterium
TCCGGTCCAGGGACCGGAAATCGGGCGCCGAAACGCGGAAGTGTCTACGGTCACGCGGTTTCAGATAGATGAGTGAGCACTCACTCATCTAATATCGGCCGGTGCCTTCTCCTCCCGTTCTCGGCGAATCAGTCGAAACCCCGCGCGAAAGTCCCGTCGCCGGCCGCACCCGCGCGGCAGCCCTCCCGCCCGAGGAGCGCCGAGCCCGGATCGTGGCCGCCACCCTGCCTCTGCTGCTCGCGCACGGTTCCGCGGTCACCACCCGTCAGATCGCCGAGGCGGCGGGGATCGCCGAGGGCACCATCTTCCGGGCGTTCCCCGACAAGGAATCGCTCATCGCCGCCGTCATCGAGGCCGCGACCGACACCGCCACCGTCGACACCGCGCTCGACGGCATCGACCCCGGCCTCCCCCTCGAGGCCCGGCTGATCGCCGTGGTCGACATTTTGCGGCGGCGGGTCACCGAGCTCCTCCAGCTCCGGACCGCGATCGGCATGATGAAGCTCCCCGAATCGGGATCGCTCTGGCCCGACCGCCACCCCTCCACCGACCTGCGCAAGATCGCCAACGTGATCGAACCCGACCGCGCGCAACTCCGCCGGGACCCCCTCGCCGCCGCGCAGGTCCTGCGCGGGCTGACGGTGTCCGGGACCCACCCCGCGCTCATGCTCGACGAGCCGCTCACCTCGGCCGAGATCGTCTCGCTCCTGCTCGACGGCATCCGATCCGTGCCGTCGACGCACCACACCGAGGAGGTGTCGTCATGCTGATCCGCCTGATGCGCACCTATCTCCGGCGCTACCGCGGCCTGCTCCTCGCCGTGCTCGTGCTCACCTTCGTCCAGACCATGGGCACACTGTTCCTGCCGTCGCTCAACGCCGACATCATCGACAAGGGCATCGCCACCGGCGACACCAACTACATCTGGCGCACGGGCGGTCTGATGCTCGCGGTCACGATGGTGCAGGTGGTCTTCGCGATCGCCGCGGTGTTCTACGGTGCACGCGTCGCGATGGCGTTCGGGCGCGACGTGCGCAGCGCGCTGTTCCATCGCGTCACCGACTTCTCCGCGCAGGATGTGGCATCGTTCGGCGCCCCGTCACTCATCACACGGATCACCAACGACGTCACCCAGGTGCAGGTGCTCGTGCTCATGTCCTGCACGCTGCTCGTGGCGGCACCGATCACGGTCGTCGGCGGCGTCATCATGGCGGTGCGGGAGGACGGTCCGCTGTCACTCCTCCTGCTCGTGAGCGTGCCGGTGCTCGTCATCGCGGTCGGACTCGTGATCATGCGGATGGTGCCGCAGTTCCAGGTGATGCAGCTGCGGATCGATCGCATCAACGAGGTCCTGCGCGAGCAGATCACCGGCATGCGCGTGGTGCGCGCCTTCGTTCGCGAACCCCACGAATCGGGACGGTTCGGCAGCGCCAACGACGACCTGACCCTCACATCGCTGCGGGCCGGCCGCTTGATGGCGTTCATGTTCCCGACCGTCGTGTTCGTGCTCAACGCTTCGAGCGTGGCCGCGATCTGGATCGGCGGCGATCGCATCGGCAACGGCCAGATGCAGATCGGTGCCCTGATCGCGTTTCTGAGCTACCTGATCCAGATCCTGATGTCGGTGATGATGGCGACGTTCGTCGCAGTGATGGCACCACGCGCCTCCGTGAGCGCCGAGCGGATCCAGGAGATCCTGAACGCGGAGTCGTCAGTCGTCCCGCCCACGAATCCCGTGACGACGCTGACCGGACCCGCCTCGCTGGAACTGCGCAATGTGTCGTTCGACTACCCGGGGGCCGCGCACGCGGTGCTCTCGGACATCACGCTGCGGGTCGCAGCGGGTGAGACCACCGCCATCATCGGCAGTACCGGTGCCGGCAAAACCACGCTGCTGAACCTGGTGCCGCGGCTGTTCGACGCCACGAGCGGCGACGTGCTCGTGGATGGTGTGAACGTACGCGACATCGAGCCCGAGTTGCTGTGGAGCCGAATCGGCCTCGTCCCGCAGAAGCCGTACCTCTTCAGTGGCACCGTCGAATCCAACCTGCGCCATGCCAACCCCGATGCGACCGACGCCGAACTGTGGGCCGCGCTCGAGGTCGCCCAGGCCAAGGCCTTCGTGAGCGCGATGCCCGGTGGTCTCGACGCACGTATCGCCCAGGGCGGATCCAACGTCTCCGGTGGTCAGCGACAACGCCTCGCCATCGCCCGGGCGCTGGTCCGCCGCCCCGGCATCTACCTC
>JBDUBS010000691.1:0-2241 GCA_040003875.1 Acidimicrobiia bacterium
GGCCCGGCCCGCAGGGCCAAGAGGGGACGAGATGAGCGAGACGTTGGGCAATCCGAACCGCCGTTCCGTTCGTCGAGCGGGGCCCGACCGGCCCGGCCCGCAGGGCCAAGAGGGGACGAGATGAGCGAGACGTTGGGCAATCCGAACCGCCGTTCCGTTCGTCGAGCGGGGCCCGACCGGCCCGGCCCGCAGGGCCAAGAGGGGACGAGATGAGCGAGACGTTGGGCAATCCGCACCGCTGTCCCATTCGTCGAGCGGGGCCCGACCGGCCCGGCCCGCAGGGCCAGGAGGGGACGAGATGAGCGCCGAAGAGGTCGCGAAGCGGACCGAGCGCGCGCTCGCCGGGAACCTGGAGAAGGACCGCGGGAAGCTCGCCGCCGCGAACAAGCTCTTCGTCCGCGACCGCATCGCATTACTGCTGGACGCGGACTCGTTCGTGGAGGATGCGTTGCTCGCCAATGCCCTGGCCGACGATCTGCCCGCCGACGGTGTGGTCACGGGCACCGGGCGGATCGACGGTCGTCCGGTCTGTGTGATGGCGAACGACCCGACGGTCAAGGCCGGCTCCTGGGGGGCACGAACCGTCGAGAAGATCGTCCGGCTCACCGAGACCGCGTTGAAGCACGAGTTGCCCGTCGTCTATCTGGTCGACTCCGCCGGCGCTCGCATCACCGACCAGGTGCAGCTGTTCCCAGGTCGCCGGGGCGCGGGGCGGATCTTCGCCAACCAGGTGCGGCTCTCGGGGCGGGTGCCCCAGGTGTGCTGCCTGTTCGGGCCGTCGGCCGCCGGTGGCGCGTACATCCCCGCATTCTGTGACGTGGTCTTCATGGTCGAGGGCAATGCATCGATGTACCTCGGATCGCCGCGGATGGCGGCCGAGGTGATCGGCGAAGAGGTGACGCTCGAGGAGATGGGCGGCGCACGCATGCACGCCACGGTGAGCGGCTGCGGCGACAACCTCGTCGCCGACGACGAGACCGCGATCGCCGGCGCGCGCCGCTGGCTTTCGTACCTGCCGACGTCGTGGCGGACCAACCCACCCGGCGCCGCCGCGGCCGAGCCCGTCGGCACCGCAAAGCCGATCGCCACGATCGTCCCGGTCGAGGAGCGTCGCGCCTACGACATCCGCAAGGTGATCCACGCACTCGTCGACGACGACTCGTTCTTCGAACTCAAGCCGCTGTTCGCCAAGGAGCTCGTCACCGGCTTCGCCCGGCTCGACGGTGAGGTGCTCGGCATCGTCGCCAACAACCCGTTGCATCTCGGCGGTGTGCTGTTCAAGGACAGCTCCGACAAGGCAGCGAGGTTCATCTGGCTGTGCGACGCCTTCAACGTGCCGTTGCTCTTCCTCGCCGACGTCCCCGGGTTCATGATCGGCACCAAGGTCGAGCGGGAGGGGATCATCCGCCACGGGGCGAAGATGATCACGGCAGTCGCCGAGGCCACCGTCCCGAAGATCAGCGTGATCGTGCGCAAGGCGTACGGCGCGGGCCTCTACGCGATGTGCGGTCCCGCGTTCGACCCCGATGCGTGTCTCGCGCTCCCGAGCGCGCAAATCGCGGTGATGGGCCCCGAGCCGGCGGTGAACGCGGTGTACTTCAACAAGATCCAGGCCATCGACGACGCCGATGAGCGCGCCGCGTTCGTCTCCGAGAAGCGCGCCGAGTACGAAGCCGATGTCGATCTCATCCGGCTCGCCGCCGAGTTGGTGGTCGACGCCGTGGTCGAGCCCGACGCACTCCGCGCCGAGCTCATCACCCGGTACGCGCTGGCGCGTACCCGTACGCGTGACGACTTCCACCGTCGTCACGGCGTCCCGCCGGTCTGAGCCGACCGCTCATGCCGTGGTGCACGGAATGCGACCGGTTCCTCTCGCCGCCGTCAGTCACGCCTGACGGCACGTGCCCCACGTGCGGGCGCCCGGTGGAGGTGGGCGACGTCGCCCGGGCCGCGGCGGAGGAGGAGCCGCTCCCGCCGGTTCCGTGGCACCTGAAACTGTTGGCCGTGGCGATCGTGATCTATCTCGGCTTCCGCCTCTTCCAAGCCCTCGGCTGGTTCTTCTCCTGACCGCCGCCGCGACTTTTGGTCTCCAGGGTGGCGTTTGGACCCACGCACAGACCAAAAGTCGCGGCGGAGAGGCGGATGGGGTTCGGTGGAGCGTGGTGCGTAGACTGCCGCACTCAATACGGGCTGTGGCGCAGCTTGGTTAGCGCGTCGGTCTGGGGGACCGAAGGTCCCGGG
>JBDUBS010000030.1:0-2241 GCA_040003875.1 Acidimicrobiia bacterium
TGATGCCGGTGACGATGTCGCCCTCGCGGCCGGCGTACTCCTCGTACTTCATCTCACGTTCGGCTTCGCGAATGCGCTGCAGGATCACCTGCTTGGCGGTCTGCGCGGCGATCCGACCGAAGTCCGCCGGCGTGTCGTCCCATTCCTTGACGACGTGACCGTCCTCGTCGAGTTCCTGGGCGATGACGTTGATCTCGCCGGTCTCGATGTCGATCTCGACGAGCGCTTCCTCGGCCGCGTCGGGCATGCGCTTGTACGCCGTGACCAGGGCGTTGGCCAACGCCTCGAGCATGATCTCGACCGAGATCCCCTTCTCGCGCTCGATGGTGTCGAGGGCTTCCATCATGTCTGAGTTCATGGGCTTCAATCCGCTCATCGTGCCGCGGCCTCCTTCTTCCGGCCGGGCCGTGAGCCCTTGCCGGGTTTGGGCGCAGGCCCCCATACGAAGATGGTGCGCGCCGACTGGACGACATCGAGGGGCACCGATTCGTCGCCGGTCTCGGTGTGGAGGGTGAGCGTGGTGGCGTCGGACGCGACGAGGGCGCCGCGGAGGCGGGCCACATGCCCGTCCGCGTCGCGGACCTTCATCGTGATGTCCTCGCCCACGGCGGCGGCGAAGTGTTCGGGTGTCCGGAGCGGGCGCTCGACACCCGGGCTCGACACCTCGAGGAGGTAGCGATTGCGCACCGGGTCGAGGGCATCGAGTGCTGCGGAGATGGTCCGCGTGGCGACTTCGATGGTTTCGAGGTCGATGCCACCCTGACGGTCGAGCAGCACCGCGAGCGTGGGACGGTCACCTCCGGTCAGGGTGACGTCGTAGATCGTGAGGTCGAGGCTGGCCACGATCGGTTCGAGTTCGGCCCGGATTGCCGTCACACGTTCGGTCATGGTCACCTCCATTCCATCCGGTCGAAACCGGGTCCAGTCAACAAACAGCGTGGGCCCGAGGCCCACGCTGGCCTGGCCTCGAAAGGCCACTCCACCGACCTTGGTGTCGGCGAAGCGCGGCGACACTACCAGACGACCTACCAGGAGTCCCTGGCGGAAAACCGCCCCGCAGGACCGCTCCGATCCGCGCGGTGGTTCGGGCGGGTTGGTGGGATCTGAGGTACTCCGCCGGATTGTGCACTCCGGGGCAGGGGACCTACTCGGACTCGCCGCCCGTCGGCGTACCGGTGAGGCTCGACGCACCGATCGGGATCGTCGCCCGAGCACCCGCGATCTCGCCGGGCAACGGCCAGGGGTTGGTCACGCAGCCGAGCAGGCCCTTCGACTGTTGCATCATCACGGGCGCCAGCTGGCCCGGTCCCGCACAACCGGAGTGTCCGAATCCGATCCAGTGACCGGTCTCGTGGTTGATGACCATGTGGCGATAGTCGGACAACGCTCCCGGCCAATAGGGCGACCCGGCGGCGAAACGGTCGTCGTTGATGATCGCGTTCGAGCCCTGTCGACACGAGTAGAAGGAATCGCACGGCGCACCGAAGCTCGGCACCAGCGCAGCTTGTGAGAGCCAGACGGTCAGCGCACCGCCGCTCGGCACGCGAACGAAGTCGAAGCCCGCGGCGGCCCAACCCCGATCGTCCGCGTATGTCGACTCGACGGCAGCGACGAACTCGTTGACGTCCGAATGGACTGTTCCCCGCACCGCGATGGTGTAGGTGACCGTACGCAGAACCGGAGCGCGACGCAGCGGAGGCGGCAACGGATGGCCCGAACTCGAACTCGCGCCGGTGGCCCCACCGCGCACGAGGTCCTGGCCCGGCCAATAGGCGGATGCCACGATCGGGCGCGCGCCACCGAACGCGTGAAGCGCACCCCAGGCGTCGACGATCCAACCACCGGAACCGGTCCCTTCGGCGAGCACCCCACGCGCGAGGTCGCGGTCGGGCCACCCTGCGGTCGTCGGTGCTTTCGGTGCGCCCCCGAACCGGTGGAGCCCGCCCCACATGTCGAGCACCCAACCACCGGGGCCCGCGCGGTTCGCGAGTGCGCCCCGCACGACGTCGAACGGTGCCCAGTAGGCGGATGATCGCACCGGCGGCGCGCCCCCGAACGCGTGGGCACCGCCCCAAGCGTCGACCAGCCAACCGCCGCCGGCCGGCCGGAGGACGAGCGCCCGCGCCAGGTCCTGGCCCGGCCAGTACGCCGGCGACGCGAGCCGGGGCGCGCCACCGAATGCGTGAATCCCGCCCCACGCATCGAGCATCCGGCCCGCGACCGCCATCCCGATCACCGACC
>JBDUBS010000216.1:0-2238 GCA_040003875.1 Acidimicrobiia bacterium
TCCGGTCGGGCACCGAGTTCCCGCTCGACCATCGATGCCGCGAGCTCCACGCTCATCGGAGGCGCGTCCTGCTGAAGCTGCGCGAGCGCATCGCGAACGTGCTCGGGCAGACCTTCGTCGAGGTAGCTCACCATCTGGCCGAGCTTCATCAGCGCGCCCTTCATGGCCCCGAGTTCACGCACCACGTCGGCGGTGTGGCGCAACTCGAGGCTGCGGTCGAGCGCGTCACGACGCTCGACCGAGGCGAAGACTCGCTGCGCCCGGTTGACGGCTTCCCGTCCTCCTGCGCGGACGCCGAGTCGGGCGAGGCGCGCATTCCTGGAGGCGAACGACACCGATGCGATCGGACCGGCTTCGCGCCGCCGCCACCACCGGGCGACGGTGCCGAGCCCCACGCCCGCCGCGGCACCGAACACGAGGCCGGCAGCGAGCGGTCGTCTCATCGGCCGAACGCTAACGAGAAGTCTTGACACCACGCGTCGACGACCGAGACCGGCGCAGTTGCGCGCAGTCTCGGTCGGACGCGTAGATCTGGGAAACGCGCGGGTCAGGCGCTCCGGCGCCGACGCCGGATCAGGCGCCGCCGCTCCCGCGAGCTGAGGCCACCCCACACGCCGTGCTTTTCCCGAACGGAGATGGCGTGCTCGAGACATACCTCGCGCACCGGGCACTGGAAGCACACGGCGCGAGCGGGGTCGGAGGCGCGCTCATCGTCTTCCTCGTTCTCGGGATGGAAGATCCCGGGATCGATCCCACGGCAGAGCGCGTGGTCACGCCACTGCGACATGGGAGTAATGGTCGTGATTGCGAGCATTGGCGGCCTCGTTGGGTGTTCCCAGTAACGGCGTCTTGTCGGCTCGTATTCCGCTCGACCTGAGCCCGAAGCCGAGATTTCCCCGGCCCGGTTCGGGGTATGGAGCCAACCCCGGCGACCCCGGACTCCGAACCCCAGCCCCGTAGGATCCGACGTCGATGACCGTCACTCGTAGCCGAGGCCAACTCATCGCCATCGCCCTGGCCATCGGGCTCACCGTTCCCGGACTCACGGTCCGGTTCTCGGGAGCGCACCTCACCCCCTGGATCGCGGCCCTCGTCTACGGGATCGCGGTCGTCGGGTCGGCGTTCGTGCTGGCCTGGGCGGCCGAGGCACTCCAACTCGACGTCTCGCAAGGCCTCGCCATCGCCGTGCTCGCGCTGATCGCGGTGCTCCCCGAGTACGCGGTCGACTTCGTGTTCACCTGGAAGGCCGGCAAGAACCCGCACGAGTTCGCACCGCTTGCCCTGGCCAACATGACCGGTGGGAACCGGCTGCTGATCGGTGTCGGCTGGTCGCTGGTGGTGCTCCTGGCCGCGTGGCGCATGCGCCGGATCGGTGCCGCCGAGGGCTATGAGGGCCCCTACGACGACGAAGTGAACCTCGCCCGATCGCACTCGATCGAGATCGGGTTCCTCGCAGTGGCCACCGTCTATTCACTCACGCTGCCGCTCAAGCGCACCATCAACATGTTCGACGCCGTGGTCCTCGTCTGCCTCTTCGTCGCGTACATGATCCGAGTCGCCCGGGCGCCGGCCCAGGAACCGCACCTCGTCGGGCCGGCCCAGCTCATCGGCTCGTTTCCCAAAAGGCAGCGACGCACCTTGGTGGGCGTGCTGCTCGCGTTCGCGGCGGGCGTGATCCTCGCCTGTGCGGAAGGATTCGCGGAGTCGCTCGTGGAGACCGGCACGCAGTTCGGCGTCTCGAAGTTCCTCCTCGTGCAGTGGCTCGCACCGCTCGCGTCGGAAGCACCCGAACTTCTCGTCGCGGGGTTGTTCGCCTGGCGACTCAACACCGAAGCCGGACTCGGCGCGCTCGTGTCGTCAAAGGTGAATCAATGGACCCTGCTGGTCGGCACGTTGCCGATTGTGTTCGCGGTGTCGTCGCACTCCCTCCATGGACTCCCGCTCGACGCGCTGCAACGCGAAGAGTTGTTCCTGACCGCCGCGCAGTCGGCGTTCGCGGTTGCAGTGCTCGCGAACCGGTCGATCTCGGTGCGCGAGGCAGTCGCGCTACTCACGCTGTTCCTCTCGCAATTCGTGCTCGGCGCGGTGCTCCCCGAGGGCATCCGAGAGGTCGAGCGGATCGGCGTCGGCATCATCTATCTGATCCTGGCCGCGGTGATCATCTTCCGTCAGCGTTCGGCCGTCCGACCGCTCCTACGGGACGGGTTTCGCACTCCGGCGGCCGACCTGGTGCATGCT
>JBDUBS010000155.1:0-7439 GCA_040003875.1 Acidimicrobiia bacterium
TCCGGGCTCGTCGCGTCCGGGCAGTCCGCGTCCCGTATCCTCGACCCATGAGTCGACCCACCAAGTTCGAGGAGTTTCGCTACCTCGGCGACAAGCGGGACCAGCGGTATCACGACCTCGACGCCACCGATGTCGACACCGACGCCGTCAACGAGCTGATGGCGTCGGAGCAGTTCACCTGCTTCGGACCCGACACGCCGGCCGAGGCGCGCAATCGCGGATACCGACCGACCTGACACCGTTGCGCAAAGTTCTCTGCTCGCTCGGTGCCGGCGCGCATCGGGAGTTGCTCGACCTCTCGGGTGAAACGTTCTCGATCTTCGCCGACCGGCACGGCTACGACCTCGATCTGCGTCACGAGCTGCTGACGCCCGACCGCGCGCCGGCCTGGAACAAAATCGTCCTCCTGCGCGATTTGGTGGCCCGTTACGACCTGGTGCTCTGGATCGACGCCGACGCCGCGATCGTGGACCCGACGGTCGACATCGCAGACTCGCTCGGTCGCCGGGATCTGATGGGACTGGTCGCGCACGAGTACGACGGGATGCGCGTCCCGAACACCGGCGTGTGGTTGCTCCGCCGCAACCGATCGGTGCAGAAATTCCTCGCCCGAGTGTGGGATCGCACCGAGTACCTCGACCACGACTGGTGGGAGAACGCGGCAGTCATCCGCGAGCTCGGCTTCACCGTGGAACCGAGGGTCGAGCCGGTCACCGAGCCGCGCATCGTGCGACGAACATGCTTCCTCGAGCGGACCTGGAACAGCATCGAGATCGATACGTCACCGCACTCCCGGATCAACCACTATCCCGGGCGGTCGCAGGAGCACCGCGTCGAGGCGCTCGCCCGCGACCTCGAGACCGCGCGGGCGATCGCGGCCACCCTCGACCCCGTGAGGTGAACGGCTGACGGGGCGCGGGTCGCGTCAGCCGATGCGGGCGGGTGCGAACTCGCCGAACGCGTTGACGCAGCCTTTGAGTCGAGCGGCGAACGCGGTGTCCGAAAGGGCTGGGCGGGCGGCGACCGCCTCGGGATCGGGGAGACCGTCGAGGTCGACCCAACTCGTGCAGCCCCCGTACTCCTCCCGGAACGGGACCGTGATCGGATCGTCGAGCCGGTGGACGCGCATCGCGAGCAGATGCAGCGGATCCCGAGACTTCCAGCGGTACCGGGTCTCCACGTACGCACGCGACCACACGACTTTGCCGTCGAGCTCGTCGAGGAGTTCGGGCGTGGTGATGGTGGCGACGCCGACGATGTCGGCCCAGCCCTCGACGCGGATCGCGCGGTCGGGCGGCGCGGCGGCCTCGGAGGATTCCACCCAACGCGAGTAGGCCGGCTTGAGCAGTGCCGCGTCCTGGTGCTCGACCGTCGGGTACAGCCACACCCGCGTCGCGTGGACGCTGAAGTGGCGCCCGGCCTCGTGGAGCCCGCCCTTGCGGACGTCGAGGATCTGCTCGCCGGCGAGGAGGGCCTGGACCACGACGGCCCATTCCTTGAACGCACTGACCTGAGGTCCCGAAGTCGCCACGCGGGCCAGGATAATGGGGGCCGACCAAGGAGCCTCGTTGGACCAGCGCATCGAACACGCCAGTGGTGAGTCGCTCGCGGCGTACTGGGCTCGCCCGACGACGAGTGGGTCGACCCCCGCGCTCGTGCTCTGCCACGACTTTCCGATCCCGCCGCGCGGTGCGGTCGCGTCGGGCCTCACGTTCCCGGAGTTGGCCGACCGCGTGGCCGCCCAGGTGGGCTGGCGCGTCCTCACGTTCAACTTTCGTGGCACCGGCGGCTCGGACGGCGACTTCTCCATCGGCGCGTGGGACGAGGACCTGCGCCTGGCGATCGACACGGTGCTGGCCGAACCCGAGGTGACCAGCGCCTGGATCCTCGGCTCCGGCGTCGGCGGTGCGCTCGCGCTCGGCGTCGGCGCGGACGACCCGAGGGTCCGCGGGATCGCCGCGCTCGGGGCGCCCGCGAATCTCGCCGACTGGTCACGGGACACCAACCGGTTCGTGCGCCACTGTCGCCGGATGGGTGTGTTCCATTCCGAGAACGCCCCGAGGGACCTCGCCGGGTGGTCGCGTGAGATCGCATCGGTGAACGCGGTCGCCAGCGCACGGCTGTTCGCGCCACGGCCGCTGCTGCTGCTGCACGGAACCGACGACGACGTCGTGTCGGTGGCAGACGCCGAGCTGCTCGCGGAGGCCCACGGCTCGGCGGAGTTGCGGTTGGTCGAGAATGCCGGCCGGCGACTACGTCACGATCCCCGCGCGGTGGCCTCGATCCTCGGATGGCTGGATCGTCAGGGGATCTGAGGGTCAGCCGATCGCGGCTCGCGCCGCCGCCAGCACGTCGTCGAGGGTGCGCTCGAGGGTGTACTCGGGCGACCAACCGGTCGCGTCCCGTAGGCAGGTGTTGTCGCCGATCATCCGGGGTGCATCGACCGGACGCACGAGGGCCGGGTCGGTGACCAGGCGGATCGGTCGGCTCGCGTGAGCGAGGAGCGCGTCGGCGATCTCCTGGATGCTCACCCCACGCCCGGAGCAGACGTTGTAGACCGCTCCAGCCTCACCGTGTTCGGCGAGCAACCGGTACGCGCGCACGACGTCGCGCACGTCCGACAGGTCGCGCACCGCGGTGAGCGAGCCGACGGGGATCTCCTCGACGCCCTCCGCCTCGGCACGCGCGATCCGTGTGGCGAGCGCAGGCACCACGAACTGATCGGATTGGCCGGGACCGGTGTGGCCGAACGGCCGGACGCGGACGACGTCGAGGCCGTCGGCGAGGAACGACTGCAGCGCGAGGAAGTCGGCCGCGACCTTGCTCGCCCCGTAGGGCGTCACGGGCCGCAGCGGCGCGGTCTCCCGCAGCGGGATGTCCTCGGGCGCGGCGTTGCCGTACACCTCCGAACTGAGGATGACCACGACGCGCGCGATATCGAGTTCGCGGCAGGCACGGAGCGCGTGAAGCGTCCCTTCGGCGTTGACCCGGAACGACGTGCCGGGGCTCGACCAACTCTGGCCCACGTGGCTCAGCGCGGCGAGGTGGTACACGACGTCGGGTTTGGCGTCGGCGAATCGGGACAGCACCGAGTCCGCGTCGGTGACGTCGAGTTCCACCGGACCCACCAGATCCATCTCGGTGACGTCGTCGCCGCGATCGCGCAGGTGGGCCACCAGGTGAGGGCCGACGAATCCGCCGGCCCCGGTCACAGTTGCTCTCATCCGTTCTCCCCCAGGGCGGCAGCGTAGGCGGCCAGGTGGCGGTCGGCCGATGCCTCCCAGGTGAACGCGCTCGCACGCGAGGGACCCGCGGCCCGGAGCCGGTTCCGAACGCTTGCGTCGGTGAGCACTCGGCGGAGCGCGCCCGCGAGCGCGGTCTCGTCGCGGGGCGGCACCAGGAGGGCTGCGCTCCCGACGACGTCCTCCATCGCGGAACCGGTGGTCGTCACGAGCGCCGCGCCGCACGCGAGGGCCTCGAGCGCGGGGAGTCCGAAGCCCTCTTCGAGGGACGGGTAGGCGACAGTTTCGCTCTGCCGGAAGAAGGCCGGCAGCAGATCGTCGTCCATCCATCCCACGCGCATGATGGCCGTGGTGTGCCCACTCGCGGCCGCGGCGTCGCGCACCGCGACCGCACCCCATCCATCGCGCCCGGCGATCACGAGCTTGAGTTCCGGCCGTGCGTCGGCGATGCTCGAGAACGCTCGGATGAGGGTCGGGACGTCCTTGCGAGGTTCGAGCGTGGCCGCGAACGCGACGTAAGGCGGCCGGATCCCGGCGTGACCGAGGCGCGAGAGATCACGGTCGTCGATTGCAGTGAAACGCTGGTGGTCGACACCATGGACGGCGACCACGGTCGGTGCGGTGGGCGCGAGTACCGCTTGCAGGCGGCGCTCCGTGTGGTCGCTCACCGAGATGATCGCCGCGGCGCGGACGGTGGAGGCGCGGATCATCCGTCGGAAGAACGCCACCTTGGTCCGCTCGTGCCACTCGGGGTGTTCGAAGAACGTGAGGTCGTGGACCGTGACCACGGTCGGGACGGGGAGTCGCAACGGGGTGGTGTAGTGCGGCCCGTGCCAGAGGTCGGCGTCGACGCGTGCCGCCAACTGCGGTGCTCGGACCTGCTCCCACGCGAGCCGGGCGGGCCGGGGGGAAGGGACCTCGGCGTGCACGGTGGCGTCAGGGGCGACCTCGGCCCACCGGACGGCGTCGTCGCGTCGGGTGACGAGGTGGAGATCGAGTTCGGCGCGCCGAGCCAGCGTCCGGGCGATCTCGAGCGTGTACACCCCGGCGCCGACGGGACGCGCGGGCACGGCCGAAACGTCGAGCAACAGCCGCACGGGGTGAGCATAGAGGGAGGGTGAATCGGCTCCTCGCTCAACGAAGGTCGCAAGCCGCGACGTACGCGGCGGCGTGAGCATGGGCCGAACCCCGCCAGGTGAATCCCTCGGCGCGTTCCAGGCCGAGCCGGGCCAAGGTTTCCCGGCGCGTCGGATCACCGGCGAGGTCGACGATGGCCTGGGCCCAGGCGTCGACCGCACCGACGGGCACGAGGACCCCGGCCGCGCCCACCACCTCGGGCAGGCTCGTGGCGTTGCTGGCGATCACCGGGCAGCCCCGTGCCATCGCCTCGAGCGCGGGGAGCCCGAAACCCTCGTAGCGGGACGGCACCGCGCAGAGCATGGCGCGGCGGTACAAGGCATCGAGGGTGTGTTCGTCCACCGTGCCGAGCCGACGGATGCCCGGCGCGTCGAGACCCGCGACCTCGAGCCATCCGTCGGGCCCGACGATGGCGAGGGTCAGGTCAGGGAGTTCCGTGCGGGCCTTGGCGAACGCGCGCGCCAATGAGTCGAGTCCCTTGCGCGGTTCGATCGTTCCCACCGCGAGGATGAATGGACTGCTGACGCCGACGCGCGCGACCCGGGTGTCGATCTGCGCGTCGGACTCGGGCGTGCGCACGCTCACGCCGTGCGGTGCCAGGTGGATTCGATCTCGGTCGAACCCCACGCTCACGAGTTCGTCGCGTGCGAACCGGGAGGCGGTGATGATGGCACTCGCCTCTCGGTGGGCGATGTCGAGACCGCGTCGGTGGAAGTCGAGCCCGCGCCGCGTGAACGCCGACGGCTCGCGGAGGAACGCGATGTCGTGCACCGTCACCACGAGTGGCAATCGGCCGGCGGGGGGAATGGCGAGGCTCGGCGCGTGGATCACGTCGACGGGAAGGTCGATCTGTGGACGGCGAAGCCGGTGCCATGCCTCGTAGCGCAACGGACCTCGGGGCCATCCGAGGGTGACGCACTCGCCGATGAGCGAGACCACCCGCGGGCTCGGCGCGCCGGCGGCGAACCCGACGACCTCGACGTCGGCGGAAGGCAGGTTCTGGGCCACGTGCACGATGTAACGACCGATGCCGCCCGGTACCGGTTGGACGAGTTGGCCGACGTGCAAGCCGACCTTCATTGCAGGCTCCGGTAGAGCTCGACCAGCTGATCGCCCGTCGTCGACCATTGATACTGCTCTGCACAGGCCCGACCGCGTTCGACGATCGCCGTGCGTTCGGGGTCCGCGGGCGCCAGCGACGTGAGGTGAGCGATCGCGTGCGCCAGGCCGTCGACGTCCTCGGGCGCGACGAGGAGCGCGGCATCGCCGAGGACCTCGGGGAGCGATCCCGCGTCGCCCGCGACGACGGGTACACCGGCCTGCATCGCCTCCAGCGGCGGGAATCCGAAGCCTTCGTAGATGGACGGGTAGGCGAAGGTGGTGGCCCCCGCGAGGAGGTCGGCGCGCGTGTCGTCGTCGACGAAGCCCAGCTGCACGACCCGGTCGCGGGCCGTGCTGGCATCGATGGCGGCCTGGACGCGGGCAGAGTCCCAGCCGGCGGGGCCGGCGAGGACGAGCCGGAGATCACGATCAGCGGTCGCGACCTGGTCGAACGCGCGCACGAGGGTCGTGAGGTTCTTGCGCGGCTCGACGGTGCCGAGCGCCAGGACGTAGCGCGACCCGCCCGCGCGACCGGCCCCCGCCGCCGCGTCACCGCCCCGCACGTCCGGCACGCCGGAGTGGATGGCGACAACTCGATTCGCGGTTACTCCGAAACCGGCGCGGACCTCTGCGGCGACGAACTCGCTCGGGGTGTGGACCGTGGCCCCGCGCGCGATGGCGCGGGCCAGCAGCGTGGGATAACGCAGGGTGTCCGGGGTGCAGAGTTCAGGGAATCGGAGGAACGTCACATCGTGCACCGTCACCACAACCGGGGCGTTCGCTGGCGGCGCGACGTAGTTGGTGGCGTGCACGACGTCGACGGGACCGGTCCAGTCCTCGGCGCGTGGCCGGCCCGCACCGCGCTCCCAGAGTTCGCGGACGACCCGCGCCGGGATGGGTCGGGTCGTGGCGGTGACGCCCGCGGGAACCGCGTCGGACAGGTGCTGACGACCGCGCCACGTGAGCGCATATGCGCACAGCGAGACGTCGGGCCGAGCCGCGAGTGCGCTCATGAAACCGGCCGTGACTTCGCCGACGCCGGTACGGTGGCCGAGGAGCGGAGTGCCGTCGAGCGCGATACGAAGGGCGTCGATGGCGACGATCCTACCGGTCGGTCAACTGTGGACCGTCCTGGGTCGATACAGAGGTTCGGAACGGGTGAGCAGCCTGACGTCGGGAGCGAGCGGCATGCAGACGAAACGGCGACGGGCGTGAGGCGGGCTCTGACCACGGCCGCGGCGAGTGTGTTCGGCTGCATGGTCGGCCTGGGCGCGGTCGTGGTGCCGGTGGTCGGCCCCGATCCCGGTCCGGCCCTCGCCCCGGTTTCGTTGCACGCCGCCCAGGTCAGCGGTCCGCGTCTCGTCGGCGCGGGTTGGACGTCGACGGTCGACGCGCCTGCAGATCTGGTCGGGTTGCAGTGGGGCGGTGACCCCTCGGCGCGGTTCGATGTGCAGACCCGCAACGGGCGTGGCCGGTGGCACACCATCACCACGGTCGGGTACGAAGCGGACCATCGACCCGATCCCGGCACCGCCGAGGCGGCGCGGGCGCGGAAGGCGCCGAGCAGCGAACCGGTCTGGGTCGGACACGCGAGCGCGGTCCGGGTGCGGCTCGCACGAGGTGCCGTGCACGACGTGGTCGTCCAGGAAGTGCGGAGCCCGAGCGAAACGCCAGGGACGAACGTCGCGGGTGCGTCGTCGGTCACGATGCCGGGCATCATCTCCCGGGCGGAGTGGCACGCCGACGAGAACCTGCGACTCAACAACTGTCCCGAGCCGCCCGACATCTCGACCAACGTGAAGATCGCCGTCGTCCACCACACGGGCGGCAACAACAACTACGGCCCGGGGGACACGCCGGCGATCGTGCGCGGCCTGTACGGGTACGCGACCCAGACGCTGCACTACTGCGACACCCACTACAACTTTTTCGTCGACCGGTACGGTCAGATCTTCGAGG
>JBDUBS010000059.1:0-2233 GCA_040003875.1 Acidimicrobiia bacterium
ACGAACGCGCCGTCACACCGTCCACGGCGCTCCTCCTCAAGGTCCACGCGTCGAACTACCGGATGGTCGGTTTCACCGAGTCCACCGCGGTCGATCAACTCACCGCGTTCGGACCCCCGGTGATGGTCGACGCGGGCTCGGGTCTCCTCGACGACACCACCCCGTGGTTGCCGGAGCGACCGGCCTGGCTGCGCGACGAGCCGGGGGTGCGGCAGGCCATCGACGCGGGCGCGGGCATCGTCACTTTCTCGGGCGACAAGCTGCTCGGCGGTCCGCAGGCCGGGGTGATCGTCGGCCGGGCCGATCTGGTCGCGACGATCGCTCGGCACCCACTCGCGCGGGCGATGCGCGCCGACAAACTCACTCTCGCCGCGCTCCAACAAGTCGCGCTGGTGTACCTGTCGGGGGACGCCACCTCGATCCCCCTGTGGCGGATGGCGACCGCCGGCACCGACCGCCTCCGGGCGCGCGCGGTTGCGGTGGTCGACACCGAGGCCGTCGCCGGTGGTGGCTCGCTGCCGGGACTCACCATCCCGTCGGTCGGGGTGGCCGTCGCCGTTCGTGGGGCAGACGCCGCGCTGGCGCGCCTGCGCGCCCAGGGGGTGATCGCCCGGACCGATTCCGATCGGGTGGTGTGCGACCTCCGCAGCGTGAACCCCGCCGACGACGAGATCCTCTCCGCCGCACTCGCCCGGATCTGATGCGCGTCGTCGCCACCGCGGGGCACGTCGACCACGGCAAGTCGACCCTCGTGTTGGCGCTCACCGGCACCGACCCCGACCGGTTCCCCGAGGAGAAGGCACGCGGGCTCACCATCGATCTCGGCTTCGCGTTCACGACATTGCCTTCGGGGACCGATGTCGGATTCGTCGACGTTCCCGGTCACACGCGGTTCATCAAGAACATGCTCGCGGGCGTCGGCGCGGTCGACGTCGCGATGCTCGTCGTCGCGGCGAACGAGGGGTGGAAGCCTCAGAGCGAGGAACACCTGCGGATCCTCGACGTGCTCGGCATCCGGCACGGCATCGTCGTGGTCACGAAATCCGACCTGGTCGACCTCGAGACCCTCGAGATCGCGCAACTCGAGGTGCAGGAGCACGTGGAGGGCACGACCGTCGCGGGACTCGAGATCGTCACGTGCGACGCGCGAACCGGCACCGGACTCGACACCGTGCGCGCCGCCCTCGACCGCGCCCTCGCCGCCGCGCCGAGCGCACGCGACGACGGGCGACCGCGACTCTGGATCGACCGCGTCTTCGTGGCGAAAGGGGCCGGGACGGTGGTCACCGGCACACTCACCGGCGGGACCATCGCGGTCGACGACGAACTCGAAGCGGGCGGGCATCGGGTTCGCGTGCGCGGCATCGAGTCGCATGGCGCCGCCAGTGGCACCGGTGCAGTCGGTGCCCGCGTGGCACTGAACCTGGCCGGCGTCGACCATCACGAGGTGCACCGCGGGGATGCCGTCGTCCACCCGGACCAGTGGCGGTTCGTCACCACCGTCGACGTCTCAGTGGACCCGCTCCCGGGCGTCGAGGTGAAGCGACGCGGACGGCTCGCCGCGTCCGTCGGATCCGGCGAGCATCCGGTCTGGATCCGTCGACTCGACGGCGAGTTCGCCCGCGTGCGGTTCGATCGACCGCTGCCCTTCGCACCCGGCGATCGAATGGTGTTGCGCGACACGGGTGCGCATCTCACCGTCGCCGGGGCCACCGTGCTCGACACCGACCCCACACGAAAGTCTGCGGACGCACCCGCACGGCTGCGTCGGGGCCTGCCCGCGCGACTCCTCGAGACCGGGTGGATTCCGGACGAGGAACTCGAACCGCGCTCGGGAATACCGATCGTCGCCGCCCGAGCCTTGATGACCGCTGGCGGCGCCGAACTCCTCGGGGACTGGTTCGTGGCCGCCACCACTGCCGCGATGCTCCGCGAGCAGGCGACGGCACTCGTCGCGGACGGCCACGCGCACCAGCCGGCGGCGCCCGGTACGCCGGCCGCCGAACTCGCCCACCGGTTACGGATCCCGGTCCCTCAACTCGAAGCACTCGCCGCGTCGGCCCCCGACCTGGTGCTCGAGCGTGGGAATGTCCGCCACCGCGAGCATGAGGGAGACGCGGCCGACTCCGCGCCGGCGCGCGCACTCCTGGGGGCCCTCGGCGCCACGCCGCTCGCGCCACCACCGCCCGCCGACCGGGCGCTCGCCGCGGCCCTGGCGCGCGCCGGCGCGCGG
>JBDUBS010000500.1:0-7389 GCA_040003875.1 Acidimicrobiia bacterium
CGATCGCCGACGGTCGGGACCCCCTTCCGAGTTCGGTCGCCGCGGCGATCACCGCGACTCCGGGCAATAGTTCCGCCCGACCCGGCCCCGACGACACCGAGGCGTCGACCGAACTCGTCGAACCGGCAGTGGTGAGTGTGGTCACCACCAACCTCAACCTCGACTCCGTGCCCGCGACCCCGGCCGGCGACCCGGAGGCCGAGCGTTTCGCAGGGTCACTGCCACGCGACACCGCCCGCTACCGCGATCCCACGCGGCGGCGCCGTCGGGTGGCGGGTCGTCGCGCCGGCCGCGGCCTCGGCCGGATCCTGCTGTTCGCCGTCCCGATCCTCATCATCCTGGGCGTAGCCGTCGGCACCATCGGTTGGTACGCGAAGAACTCGTACTTCGTGGCGTACAAGGCGGGCTTCGTGACCGTCTACCGAGGCCGACCCGGCGGAGTCCTCTTCTGGGACCCCGAGGTCGTCAGGACGACGAAGCTCCGCAAGACCGGTCTCAAGTCGATCCCCGCCGGCGACATCGCGAAGAAGAAGGAGTTCTCGGACCTCGCGTCCGCAAACCAGTACGTACACCGGTCGAGGAAGCCCACCCCCTCGACCACCACGACGCCGACCACGACCCCGACGACCTTGGTGCCGGCTGCCGGTGCCCCCGCGCCGCAGACCGTGGGCCCGTGAGCGGCCGCCTCACCCCGCTGGCGCGCGCCCGGCGCACGCGCGAACTGAGCCTCGGTGCGCTCGCGTTGCTCGTCACCGCAGGCGGTTACGTCCTGCTCGCGCTGTCGAAAGCGCCGACGCTGCCCGCGCGCTTGTGGGGCTTCCTCGCCGCGATCGCGGCGCTCTTCGTCTGCGCCCACCTCGCGGTACGCCGCTTCGCCCCGCGCGCCGACCCGACGCTGTTGCCGATCGCCGCGCTCCTCCTCGGCATCGGTTTCGTCACCATTTCGCGCCTCGACCTCAACGCCACCAATCTCGACCCCGCGGTCGCGCCTGCACAGGCGGTCTGGATCGCAGTCGGGATCGGTGCGTTCGTCCTCACCCTCGTCCTCGTCCGGCACGCGCGCTCACTCGCCCGTTACCGCTACACGTTCCTGCTCGTCGGCGTGGGCGCGCTGTTGCTCCCGTTGGTCCCCGGACTCGGCGTCGAGATCAACCAGGCCCGGCTGTGGGTGCGGGTCGGCGGACTCACGTTCCAACCCGGGGAGATGGCCAAGGTCCTCCTGGTGATCTTCTTCGCCGCGTACCTGGTGGAGAAGCGTGAACTCCTCCGGTCCGGGAGCCGTCGCCTCGGACGCCTCAGCATGCCGGACCCGAAGCATCTCGGCCCGCTGCTCGTGCCGTGGGGCGTGGCCATCCTCATCATGGTGCAGCAGAAGGATCTCGGATCGTCCCTGCTCTTCTTCGCGGTGTTCGTCGCAATGCTCTACATCGCCACGCTGCGCAGCGCGTACCTGCTCGCCGGCGCCGCGCTCTTCGTCGGCGCGGTGGCCATCGCGTACCAGACCTTCTCGCACGTGCAGGAACGCGTGAGCGTGTGGATCAACCCGTGGTCCGACGCGCAGCACACCGGTTACCAACTCACCCAGAGCCTGTTTGCGTTCGGGACCGGCGGGTTCGCAGGTAAGGGCATCGGGCTCGGCACGCCCAACGTCATCCCGGTCAACCGGTCCGACTTCATCTTCGCGGCCATCGGCGAGGAGCTCGGCCTCATCGGCACCGTCGCGGTGGTCGGCGCGTTCCTGCTCCTCGTCGGCAGTGGTTTCCGCATCGCGCTGCAGGCCCGCCGCCCCTTCTCCCAATTGTTCGCGGCCGGACTCGCCACCATCCTCGGCATCCAAACGTTCGTGATCATCGGCGGCGTGATCCGCGTGATCCCGCTCACCGGCGTCACGCTGCCCTTCGTTTCGTACGGCGGTTCGTCACTCGTCGCGAACTTCATCATTCTCGCTCTGCTCCTGCGCATCTCGGACGAGAGCGCGGAGGAAGCCGAACGCGAGGTGGCCAATCAGGCGCGCCTCGTGGCGATCGAATCGGCGCACGCGTGAACGTCGGTATCCGCCGCGTCGGACTCGCCGTCACCGCGCTCCTCGTGGTGCTCATCGGTCAGCTCACGTACCTGCAGGTGGTCGATGCCAAAACGCTCGAACACGACCCGCGCAACACCCGCGACTTCCTGAAGGACCTCCGCGCGCCGCGGGGGACAATCGTGAGTGCCGACGACCAGATCCTGGCGCAGTCGGAGCCGAGCAAGGACGAGTACCGACTCCAGCGCACCTACCCACTCGGCGCGTTGGTGTCCCAGATCGTCGGGTACCAGTCGATCGTCGTCGGCAACACCGGCCTCGAGCAGACCTACAACAACGCGCTCGCCGGCCGCGGCCGCAAGGACATTTTCCGCAGCGCCATCGACTCGCTCCGCGGCAAGAAGTCGGTGGGCAACCTCAGAACGACCCTGCGCGTCGACGTCCAGCTCAAGGCCAAGGAGGCGCTGGGCGAGCAGCGCGGTTCGGTGGTGGTGATCGAACCGGCCACGGGCCGGATCGTGGCGATGTACTCGAACCCCACTTATGACCCGCAGCCGCTCGCCGGCCATGTGACCTCGAAGGTCCAGGCGTACTTCGACTTCCTCAACAACGAGCCCGGCAACCCGTCGCTCCCGCACTCCTACCGCGAGATCTATCCACCGGGCTCCACCTTCAAGGTGGTCACCGCGACGTCGGCCCTCGACGCCGGGATCACGACCCTCGACCGCGTGTTCCCGACGCTGCGCTCTTTGCCGGTCCCCCAGGCCCCGAACAACTCGATCTCCAACTTCGGTGGGGAATCGTGTGGCGGTGACCTCATACAGTCGTTCACCAACTCGTGCAATACGACGTTCGCCCAACTCGGCCTCGAACTCGGCAACCAGTTCCCACCGCACATGCAGAAGTTCGGCATCTACCGGCCGCCGCCGCTCGACATCGCGCCGGGCAGCGTCGCCAGCACCGGCCCCGCGTTCAACGCCTTCGATCAGAACAAGCCGCGCTTCGCGCTCGCCGGCATCGGTCAGGGCGACGTCTTCACCACGCCGCTGCAGATGGCCCTCGTCGCGGCGGGAATCGCGAACAAGGGCGTGATCATGGAACCCCACGTCGGCCGCGACGTCCTCGACGGCGACGGCCGCGTCGTGAGCACCGTCCCGAACCAGGTCTGGACCACCGCGACGTCCGAAACGACCGCGGCGCAACTCACCCAGATGATGATCAACGTGGTCGCGCAGGGCACCGGCAGGGCGGCGCGGCTCACGGGAATCACGGTCGCGGGCAAGACGGGGACCGCGCAGACCACCGTCGGCGAGTTTCCGCACGCGTGGTTCGTGGCATTTGCCCCGGCCGAGGCACCGCGATACGCGATCGCGGTCCTCGTCGAACACGGCGGGAACCAGCAGGGCGACGCGACCGGTGGCCACCTCGCCGCCCCCATCGCCGCCCAGGTGCTCCGCTATCTCCTCATCGGTTGAACGACGCCCACCCGCCGCCACCACTCGACTCCGACATGACCCCGAGGCCCGAAAGGGACCCCACTAGCGTGACTGCACCCCATGCCTGATCCCACCGTGTACGCCGACCGCTACGAGATCCTGCGCGAGATCGCGCGGGGCGGCATGGCGAACGTGTACCTCGCCCAGGACCGCAAACTCGACCGTCCGGTTGCGCTCAAGGTGCTGCCCGCCGAGTTGTCGCGCGATCCCGCGTTCGTCGAGCGGTTCCGGCTCGAAGCCCAGGCCGCGGCCAGCCTCAACGACCCGACCATCGTCGCGGTCTACGACTGGGGTCAGGAAGCCGAGACGTCCTTCATCGTGATGGAGTACGTCGAGGGGACGACCCTGCGCGACGTGATGAACCGCGGGGTGGTGGCACCCGACCAGGCCGCCCAGATCGGCGCCGACATCGCCAAGGCCCTGAGCGCAGCGCACCGCGCCGGCGTCATCCACCGCGACATCAAGCCCGGCAACGTCTTGATCACCCCGACCGGGCAGGTGAAGGTCGCCGATTTCGGCATCGCACGCGCGAACGGCGCCGGCGAGGGACTGACCCGGACCGGTGCGGTGATGGGAACTGCCACCTACTTCTCGCCCGAGCAGGCCCAGGGTCTTCCGGTGGACGCCCGCTCGGACATCTACTCGCTCGGAGTCGTGCTCTACGAGATGGTCACCGGATCGGTGCCCTTCGCCGGCGACAGCCCGGTCTCGGTCGCGTACCTCCACGTGCGCGAACCCGTCTCCAAGCCATCGGAGCGCCGGCCCGGCCTCGCGCCCGAGATCGAGACGATCATCCTCACCTGCCTCGCCAAGGACGTGAACGAGCGGTACCAGACGGCCGACGAGCTGCGCGCCGACCTCTTGCGGTTCCGGCGCGGCCAGGAAGTGCACGGGGGTCCGGTCACCGCGGCGGTGGCGAGCGTCGGTGACCCGACCGTCGCGATGGGACGAACGTCGGTCGCACCGATCATCCCCACCGGCACCGGCGGGCCGGCGCGGAAGAAGTCGCGCGGGCCGGTTGCGCTCGTCATCGGATTCCTCGTCGCGTTGATCGCACTCGTCGCATTCCTGTTGATCCAGGTGTTCCAGGACAATGCCAAGAGCGCCAAGACGGTCACGGTCAAGAGCGTGATCGGTCAGACCGAGGCGAAGGCCCGCAAGACCCTCGAGCAGCAGGGCTTCGTGGTGAAGGTGCGCCGTCAGGCGAACCAGAGGCCCCAGGGGACCGTCTTCGACCAGAAGCCCCAGGAGGGCGAGTTCCGCAAGACCGGCACCGACGTCACGATCTTCGTCTCCGACGGCACGGGCAGTATCAAGATGCCGAAGCTCGCGGGGGTCGACGTGAAGATCGCGACCGCCCGGCTCACGGCGCTCGGGTTCCAGGTGGACGAGGCGCGCGAGCAGAGCGACACCGTGAAGCTCGACACCGTGATCAGGACCGATCCGCCCGCAGGCAAGAAGGTGGAGCCGTCCAGCACCGTCACGCTCATCGTCTCGGCCGGTCCCGCACCGATCAACGTCCCCGACGTCGCGGGCCTCGACCAGAACGTCGCCTTGGACCAACTGCAGGCGGCCGGATTCCGGGTCGCCACCAGCACCGAGCCGAGCAGCACGGTCCCGGCGGGCCGCGTGATCCGCACCCAGCCGGGCGCCAACAGCCCGCAGGCGAAGGACTCGACGGTCACCATCGTGGTCTCGTCGGGGCCGAAACAGAGTGTGATCCCCGACGTGGTCGGCATGACGCAGGCCTCGGCGGTCAGTGCCCTGACCTCGGCCGGGTTCCAGGTCTCGGTCAGTCAGGCGGTCTCGACCAACGCGAACGTCGGCAAAGTGATCAGCCAAAATCCCGCGGCCGGCATCAAGGCCGACGCCGGCTCCACGGTCACCATCACCGTCGGCATCGCGCCGCCGACCTCGAGCACCTCGTCGAGTACCACCACCACGATCCCATGAGCCGAGCGGCCGCGCTGGCCGTTTGGTACGACCACCACGGTCGCCACGACCTGCCGTGGCGCGCCACCGACGATCGGTGGACCGTGCTGGTGAGCGAGGTCATGCTCCAGCAGACCCAGGTGGGTCGGGTGCTCGACGCGTGGCCCGGCTTCATCGGTCGGTTCCCGACCCCGACGGCAATGGCCGAAGCCGGGGTGGGCGAAGTGATCACCCGGTGGGGCCGGCTCGGGTACCCGCGTCGGGCCCGGCGACTCTGGGAAACCGCGGTCGTCGTCTCCGACACCGGATGGCCCGACGACCTCACCGCGCTTCCCGGGGTCGGCCGCTACACCGCCGGGGCGGTGCTCGCCCAGGCGGACCGCGCGGACGTACCCGCGGTCGAGGTCAACATCCGGCGGGTGGTGCAGCGCGTCCGAGGTCAGCTCCTGTCGGAGGCGGCGGCCGAGCACGCGAGTGTCGCCATCGGCCGCGGCCTCCACGAGCGCGACCGTCTGCTCGCGCTCATGGACCTCGGCGCCCTCGTATGCAAGGCGCGGACCCCGGACTGCACCCTCTGCCCCCTCCGGCGGCGGTGCGCGACGCGCGGGCCGTTGCCCGGCGAGGTCCGGCATCGGCAGGCCCCCTTCGCCGGATCGTTCCGGCAACGACGCGGCGGCGTCATGGCTCGTCTGCGCGCGGCGGACGCGGTGCCACAGGGCGAACTCGATTCCGAAGCCCTCGACTCACTCGTCGCCGACGGACTCGCGGTGGTTTCCGGCGGTCGGGCCCAGCTGCCGTAGTCAGACGAGCGCGAGGAAGTTCCGGAGCAGGTCGTGCCCGCCCGCAGTGAGCACCGCTTCGGGGTGAAACTGCACGCCGTGGACGGGGAGTTCGCGATGCCGGAGCCCCATGACGATGCCGTCGGCGGTGGTGGCGGTGACCTCGAGACACTCGGGGATCGTGGCCGCGTCGACCACGAGCGAGTGGTAGCGGGTCGCGGTCAACGGGCTCGCCAGACCGGCGAACACCCCGACCCCCGTGTGCGCGACTTCCGACGTCTTGCCGTGCATCACGCGTTCGGCCCGGACGATGTCACCACCGAAGCCTTCGCCGATGCACTGGTGGCCGAGGCACACGCCCAGCACCGGGACGCCGGCCGCGCCGAACGTCGCCACCGCCTCGATCGAGACGCCCGCGTTCTCAGGACGGCCGGGACCCGGCGACACCAATACCGCATCGGGTTCGAGGGCCACGAGATCCGCGAGCGCCATCTCGTCGTTGCGATGCACGAAGGGGGCCGCGCCGAGTTCACCCAGGTACTGGACCAGGTTGTAGACGAACGAGTCGTAATTGTCGATTACCAGGACCCGGGCTGCCATCGCCGTGGACGGTACCGGACCCGGCGCGGTGGCCACGGCTCGATAACCGGCTCGATATCCTCTGCGGCGTGCCCCAGTCGAAGACCAAACGTCGTCCCCCGCCCGCCCCGAAGGCGAAGAACCTGCCCCCGAGCAAGCTCTGGATCCCGACGCTCATGTTCTCGCTCTTGCTGTTGGGGATCGTGGTGATCGTCACCAACTACTTCGGGATGCTGCCCGGCGGCGCCAACAACAAGTTCCTGCTGATCGGCATCGTCGAGGTCACCGGCGGCTTCATCGTCGCCACCCTGCTCCGCTGACGATCCGTCGCTCGTCCCATCTCGGGAGTTACAGCACTGTCGTTCCCCACAACGTGGGGACAACCCTGTGGAGAACTCGCTTCTGCGCAGCTCAGAGGGCGGTATGGACACCCAGGAGGCGCATGTCTTCCCGGCAGTGGCGGGGCGCATCCGGAGCCCCGGCCGTCGCGTCTGCGTCCTCGGCCAGCTCCAGCTCGGGCGTGGCCGTCATGGTGACCTCGGTGCCACACACCATGCAGCGGTACCGGTAGTCGACGTCC
>JBDUBS010000557.1:0-7369 GCA_040003875.1 Acidimicrobiia bacterium
CCGCAGTCACGATCGTCGCCGCCACCCGCATCGTGGGCGTCCTGCTCGTCGCCGCCCTCATGGTCCTGCCCGTCGCCTCGGCTCGGCTCGTCGCACGGTCGCAGATCCAGACCCTCCTGCTCTCGGCCGTCGTCGGAGTCGTGTCGGTGGTCCTCGGTCTCTCGGCCGCCCGCATCTGGGGCCTCGCGCCCGGCGGAACCATCGTGCTCGTGAGCGCGGCGATCTTCGGCGTCGTCGCGGTCGTCAGGGGCACCACCGGCGCACCCATCGGTCACCACTGACCTCCCCCAATCGCGAGCGTTTGTCACTTTCGACGCGCCCACCGTCCGCAAAGTGACAAGCGCCGGGGCATCGTCCGAGCGTTTGTCACTTTCGACGCGCCCACCGTCCGCAAAGTGACAAACGGTGGCGGGTGGGGGCGAGAGTTAGCCTCCCCACCGTGCGACTGAGAGGAGAGCTGGCGCTCGTCACCGGCTCGTCCGCCGGTATCGGCAAGGCGATCGCAATGCGATTCGCGGCCGAAGGTGCCGCGGTGGTGGTCACGGGTCGCGACGCCAGCAGAGCGACCGCGGTGGTCGACGCGATCGTCGCGGCCGGCGGTGTCGCACACACCGTCCTCGCCGACATCGGCGACGAAGCGGAGTGCGCCCGGCTGGTCGCCGCCACGGTCGATCGCCTCGGCGGCCTCACCGTCCTCGTGAACAACGCAGTCGCGGCAATCGTCGACGAGCGCGACGCCGCGGTCGCCGAGCTCACGACTGCCGCCTGGGACGCGACCCTTCGCGTCAACCTCAGCGCGCCGATGTGGCTGTGTCGCGCCGCGATCCCGGCGATGCGGACCGCCGGACACGGGTCGATCGTCAACGTCTCGAGCCGACAGGCGGAACGTGCGAGTCGTGCTTTGGCCGCGTACATCGCGACCAAGGCGGGGCTGAACGGTCTCACCCGATCGATCGCGGTCGACGAGGCGCGGCACGGGATCCGGTGCAACACGGTGAGTCCGGGGTACGTGGTGAACGAACGGCGCGATGCGGAGATCACCCCCGAGCGGCGGGCCCGACTCGAGGGTATGCACCTCACCCGGCTCGGCGAGGCCGACGACGTCGCCCACGCCTGCGTCTACCTCGCGAGCCAGGAAAGCGCGTTCCTCACCGGAGCCAACCTCCCGCTCGACGGCGGTGGGAGCGCGGCGCGAGGTGCTGTGCTCGGATGAGCGACGTCGTACGACGCCGACGATCGGTGCCAACCGAGCGGGGCGCAGCGGCCCGCTCGCTCAGGCACCAAGCCCGGCGCGACTGATGCACGACCGCGTCTCGGTCAGCGCGATCTGCACTTTCGGGCTGACGCTCGCAGAGGACCTCGAGTTCTGGCGTCAACAGGCCATCACCAACGTGGGGGTGAGCGTCGCCAAACTCGAGCGCACCGGCTGGGACGACGGCCTGGCGCGCGTGGTCGATGCCGGACTGCGCGTGACCAACCTCATCGGACTCGGGCCGTTTCAGCTCGCGCACCCCGAACGCTGGGCTGTCCAACAGGAGCGACTGGTCCGCGCAATCGATGTCGCCCGAGCGGTCGGAGCGGAGTGCCTGGTGTTCACCACCGGTCCCGCCGGTCCGCTCGAATGGGATGCCGCGGCCGACGCTTTGCAGACCGCGATCACCCCGGTGCTCGTCGAGGCCCGACGCCGGGGTGTCCCGTTCGCGATAGAGCACACGAACTCACTCCGGGTCGACGTCGGGTTCGTCCACACACTGCGCGACGCCGTCGACCTGGCCCGGCGCCTCGGCACCGGGGTGTGCATGGAGATCAACGCCTGCTGGGCCGAACGGGATCTCGCAACCACGATCCGGACCGGCGTCGACACACTGCGCCTCGTCCAGGTGAGCGATTTTGCAGTCGGGACACTCTCCACGCCGAACCGACTCGTGCCCGGCGACGGTGATATTCCGCTGGTCCGCATCCTCGACGTCGCCCTCGCCGCCGGATACGCAGGTTGCTTCGACCTCGAACTCATCGGGCCGGCGATCGACGCCGAGGGCTACGCGACCGCAGTGCCGCGCGCAATCAACGCGCTCACCGGCCTGCTCGGCGCAGCCACCTGATCAGCGGGGCGGGCCCCACTCGGTGACGGCGGCGCGCGGTTCGGCAGGGATCACGCGTCCCTCCACTGCCGCGACCGCGTCCCAATAGAAGTCGGGAAACTCCACCACCACACCGGACCGCACGAGGAGTTGGACCGCCCACGACCGGGCCACGGTCAGATCCCGTACCGCGTCGACGATCCGCTGTTCCACGATCTTGGCCTTGCCTCGCCGCGCCGACACCCGTACGCAGCCGACGAGCCGATCGTCGATGGTCGCCTCGCGGTCGTACGCGATGTGCAACTCCCGCACGACGACGGTGAGCGTCTCGGTCCGGAGGTGATCACGCCAACGCTCGCCGGGCCCGGAGAAGATGTACGCGATCCGCAAATCGTTGAGGATCCGCGCTACCGCGGCATTGTTCAGGTGACCCTGGTGGTCGATGTGCTCGGGGGTCAGCACCACGGGTTCGACGAAGGAGTACCCCTCGGTCCCGGTGAGAGTCATGCCCACATGAACGCGCCGCCGTCGGCCATGAACGTGTGGCCGGTCAGGTACCGGCACGCGTCCGAACAGAGGAACCAGGCGAGCGGCCCCATGTCGGTTTCGGGATCACCTTGGCGGCCCATCGGACAGTTCTCCACGAAGATCCGGTAGCCGGCGCTCTGCTTCGCGGCGTCGCCGTGGTGGTCGGCCGCGGCCGGTGCGATGCAGTTCACGACGATGCCGTCCGGCGCCCACTCTCGGGCCGCGGTCCGGGTGAGCGCTCGGATCGCCTCCTTCGATGCGTTGTACGCGCCGAAGCCGCGCCCACCCGTGATGCCCATCGACGACGCGAAGTTCACGATGCGACCCCACCCCTGGGCAGCCATGTGCGGGTACACCGCCTGCATCGCCCACAACGTGCCCTTGACGCCCGACGTGTAGAAGACGTCGACGTCCTCCTCGCTGACCTCGGCCATTGCCGCCATCGGACGGAAGGTCTGCGCGTTGTTCACGATGCCGTCGACCCGGCCGAACCGTTCGACGGTGGCGGCCACCATCGAGTCGATCTGGTCGCGTTCCATGATGTTGGTCTGCACGCCGAGCGTGTCGACGCCGAGCCCGCCGAGCTCGGCGACCGCAGCATCGAGGAGGTCGGCCTTCCACTCGGCCACCACCACCTTCGCGCCCCCGAGGCCGAGGTGGCGGGCCATCCCGAGGCCGACGCCACGACCGGAGCCGGTCACGATGATCACCTTGTTCTCGACCTCGTGCATCGCTGCTGCGCGTGGATCGGTCATTCCGCCTCCGGGTTCGCTGGTGGCTCACGGTACCGCCGGATACGGTCCGCCGGAATGGAACCCACGCTCGACGGACGCGCCGTGCTGATCACCGGCGCCGGCAGTGGCATCGGCCGGGCCACCGCGCTCGAGGTCGCCGCGCGCGGAGGTGCGGTCGCGATCCTCGACCGCGACGGGGCGGGGATCGCGACCACCGCGGCCGACGTCCGCGCCCGAGGCGGGACCGCCCTCGAGTTGTCCGTCGACGTCGCTGACGACGCGGCGGTGAGGGACGCGATCGCGACGACCGTGCGCGAGCTCGGCCGGCTCGACGGCGTGGTCACCGCCGCCGGGATCTTCCACGGCCCAGATCTCCAACCCCTTGCCGACGTGACGCTCGAGACGTTCAACCACGTACTGGCGGTCAACCTCGTGGGAACGTTCCTCGCAATCAAGTACGCACTCCCGCACCTCGTGCGCGACGACGGTCCCGCGCGGAGCAGCGTGGTGACCATCGCATCGACCGCGGGGTTACGCGGTCACGGCTACGGGGCGGGCTACACCGCGAGTAAGGGCGGGGTGGTTGCGCTCACCCGACTGGTCGCGGTCCAGTACGGACCGCACGGCGTGCGGGCCAACTGCCTCTGTCCCGGCGCGGTCGACACCCCGATTACCGGTGGCGTCTGGGACAACGACGAATCCCGGGCGCGGATGAAGCGCGACGTCCCGCTCGGGGTCGTCGCTCAACCCGAGAACATCGCCTCGGTCGCCGGGTTCCTGCTCTCCGCCGACGCCCATCACCTGACCGGTCAGATCATGGCCGTCGACGGCGGGTCAACCGCTGCGTGATCCCGCCACCGACCTCCACCCCATGGTTCGGGTTGTTCCTCCCGCAACTCCGCATGGACTTCGCCACCATCCTCGAGCGCACGCTCGCCGCCGAAGCAGCCGGGTTCGATTCGGTCTGGTTGATGGACCACCTCGCCGCGCCGGCGGCCACCGATCAGGACACCTTCGAGGGCTGGACGCTCGCCGCAGCGCTGGCGGCGCGCACCACGACCATCCGGATCGGCCATCTGGTCACCTGCGATCCCTTCCGCCACCCGGCCCTCCTGGCCAAGATGGCCGCAACTCTCGACGTCATCTCCGACGGTCGGCTCGAACTCGGCATCGGCTGGGGCTCGGTCGCAGACGAACTCGTCGCGTTCGGCATCGGCACCGGACCACCCGCTGTGCGCGCGGCTCGATTGCGCGAGACGTTGGAGATCCTCGACCTCATGTTCTCCGGGGCGCGCTTCGACTATGACGGCGAACACTTCACGATGCGCGGAGCCATCGGGCGCCCGGTCCCGGTGCAGGCACCCCGGCCACCCGTCCACATCGGCGGCGCCGGACCCAAGCTCACGATGCCCATCGTCCGCGACCACGCCGACTGGTGGAACTGTCCCTCCTACGCCATCGACCGGCTCGACGACCTCTTGGCCGAGACCGGCGCGGTGCGAGTATCGACCCAGCATCCGGTCGCGCTCGCACCGGACGACGCGAGCCGGGCCGCGGTCCTCGAGACCGCGGAGCGCCGCTTCGGTGGATGGGGTGGTCTCGTCGCCGGCACCGCTCCCGAGGTGCACGACGCCCTGGCGGCCGAGATGGCACGCGGCGTCGGCGGGTTCGTGATCCAACTCAGCGACTTTGGCCGGCCCGAGACCATCGAGCACTTCATGGACGCGGTCGCTCCGCGACTGTGAGCCGCGTCAGTGCGACTGCGGGAACCCGAGGTCCGGGCCCCGCTGCGCCGGGTCGCCCCATCGCGTCGTCACGACCTTGCCCCGGGTGTAGAAGTGCACTCCCTCCGGGCCGTGGACGTGGGTATCGCCGAAGAGACTCTGCTTCCAGCCCCCGAAGGAGAAGTACGCCATCGGCACCGGGATCGGTACGTTGACCCCGACCATGCCGGCATCCACTTCGTGCTGGAACCGGCGCGCCGCGCTGCCGTCGCGGGTGAAGATCGAAGCACCGTTGGCGTACGGGTTCGCCGAGATCACCGCGGCCGCCTCGTCGTAGGTGTCGACGCGCATCACGCAGAGCACCGGGCCGAAGATCTCCTCCCGGTAGATCGCCATCTCCGGCGTGACTGCGTCGAAGAGACAGGGCCCGAGGAAGAAACCGGGCCGGTCGGCGAGGTCGCGACCGTCGACCACCAGCGATGCGCCCTCGGCGACCCCGGCCTCGACCAGGGCCCGGACCCGATCTCGATGCACCGCGGTCACGAGCGGGCCCATCTCGGCGTCGGCGTCGGCGCCCGCACCCACCTTCACCGCACGCGTGCGTGACGCGATCGCTTCCACCAACTCGTCGCCGACCCGGCCCACCGCGACCACCACGGAAATGGCCATGCACCGCTCGCCGGCCGATCCGTACCCGGCACTCACCGCCGCGTCCGCCGCGGCCTCCAGGTCGGCATCGGGCAGCACGACCATGTGGTTCTTGGCGCCGCCGAGGGCCTGCACCCGCTTACCGTTGGCCGCCGCGGTCTCGTACACGTACTTCGCAATAGGGGTCGACCCCACGAAACTGACCGCGCGGACGTCCGGGTGGGTGAGTAATCCGTCGACGGCCGCCTTGTCGCCGTGGAGCACGGTGAACACTCCCGCCGGCAGTCCCGCCTCGGCCCAGAGGGCCGCGATCCAGTTCGACGCCGACGGGTCGCGCTCGCTCGGCTTGAGCACGAACGCGTTCCCGCATGCGATTGCGACCGGATACATCCACATGGGCACCATCGCGGGGAAGTTGAACGGTGTGATCCCCGCCACGATCCCCAGCGGCTGGCGGATGGAATGGACGTCGGTACCGGTCGAGACCGACTCCGAGTACCCACCCTTCAACAGGTGCGGGATACCACACGCGAACTCGACGACTTCCTGGCCGCGTGCGATCTCGCCACGCGCGTCGGAGACGACCTTGCCGTGTTCGCCCGAGATGATGTGTGCCAACTCGTCCTTGCGTGCGGCCAGGAGTTCCCGGAACGCGAAGAGGATCGCGACCCGCCGACCGAGCGAGGTCTCCATCCACTGCGCCGCACCCACACGCGCGCCGGCCAACGCGATCTCGAGTTCGGTCGGGCCAGCGAGTGCGACCTGCCGGGCCACGGCGCCGGTCGACGGATCGAAGACGTCGGCCACGCGCGCCGATGGTCCGTCCCACGCCTTGCCGTCGATCCAGTGCTGCACCGTCATCGCGAAAGCCTCCTAGATGCCGAGGCGAAGGGCGCGGCGGTGGCCGAGCCAGGAACCGATCGCCATGACCGCCACGCTGCCGAACAGGATCATCGAGGCCAGCACGTTGATCTGCGGCGGGGTCCCGACGCGCGATTGGCCGAAAATCTGGACTGGGAACGTCTGCTCATTCCCTGAGACGAAGTACGTGATGATGAAGTCGTCGATCGAGAGTGCGAACGCAAGGAGGAACGCGGCAAAAATTCCGGGCGCAATCAGCGGCAACGTCACCCGGAGAAACGTACGAGTCGGCGTCGCACCCAAGTCCATTGCCGCGTCTTCGAGCGACCAGTCGAAACCGCGAATGCGCGCCTTCACCGTCATTGCCACGTAGCTCACACAGAACATGATGTGCGCGATCAGGATTGTCGTGAACCCGAGGGCCACATCCTTGTAACCCGTGATGAGGCTCGGCTGGAGAAAGAGCGTCAACAACGACGCGCCGAGAACAATCTCTGGCGTCGTCAGCGGGAGCACCACGAGGAAGTTGACCCACCCGCTCCCGTGAAATCTGTAGCGAACCAACGCGATCGCCATGAACGTTCCGAGCACCGTCGAAACGAGCGATGCGAGGAGTCCGATCTTGAGACTCAAGATCAGCGCGTCCACCAGCGCCCGTTGGGCGAAGGGATGCATCCAGTTGTCGAGCGTGAAGCTCTGCCAGACCGCGTTGAACTTACCGTTGGGTGCGTTGAAACTGAAAGCGACGATGACGAAAATCGGCAGGAACAGATAGAGCAGCGAGCCCGCCGCC
>JBDUBS010000362.1:0-2216 GCA_040003875.1 Acidimicrobiia bacterium
CCGAAGCGGCGAACGCGGATGACCATCTCGCGCAGGCCCCGTAGGGTGCGCCGATCATGCAGATCCGACGCGCGCACGACCCGGAGGCGGACAACGCGACCGATGCGATCGTCGATGGTGACCGCGCGCTGCAGCGCGGCACGGCCGGGGCCGCGCTCCGACACCGCGACTTCCGGCTCGTCTGGGGCGGCACGTTCCTTTCCAACATCGGGACTTGGATGCAGAACGTCATCCTCGGAGTGTTCGCCTACCGGATCAGCGGTCACGACGCCGGCTACGTCGGGCTCCTCTATTTCGCGCAGCTCGGCCCACTCCTGTTCTTGAGTCAGATCGGGGGCGTCGTCGCCGACATGGTGGACCGGCGCCGGTATCTCGTCACGATGCAGACCATGCAGATGTTGCTGTCGTTCGTACTGGCCGGGCTCGCCGTGATCGACCCGCCGAACCAGACGTCGATCTTCCTGTGCGTGCTCGCGATCGGGATCTTCAACGCACTCAACGCGCCGGCAATGGGTGCGATCCTCCCCACGCTCGTTCCCCGCGAGGACCTCTCCGGCGCAGTCTCGCTGCAATCGGTGCAGATGAACCTGTCGCGAGTCATCGGATCCGCCATCGGTGGTGCGCTGTACGCGGTGCTCGGCATCGGTTGGGTCTTCTCCATCAACGCGGCCACGTACGCGTTCGCGGTCGCCGGGCTCGTGCTCGCCCGGTACGACGCCCGCAACCCGAATCCCGTCGAGGGCAAGCCGCTCGAAAAGGTGTTGTCCGGCGCCCGCATCGCATGGAACGACCTGCTGCTCCGCCGGATCTTCATCACGATGTTCACGTTCTCGTTCTTCTCCCTGATGTACGTGGGCCTGTTCCCCGACGTCGCCCAGGTCAACTTCGGCATCTCGGAAAACCAGAAGCTCACCTACGGCCTGCTGTACGGCGTCTGGGCACTCGGCGCTTCGCTCGGCGCCCTCATGGTCGGCACGTTCCTCGCCCACCACTCGAAAGCGGTGATCACCCGCTGGTCGCTCGCGCTCTTCGGAGTGCTGTTGGCAGTGTTCGCCCTCATGCGATCGGTCTCGCTGGCGTTCGTCGTCGCGCCCGGCCTCGGCTTCGCGTACTTCCTCGTCATCACCTCGCTGTCGACCGTGCTGCAGGAACATCTCGACGACGAGGTTCGCGGTCGGATCATGGCGTTGTGGGTCATGAGCTTCGGTGGCACCGTCCCGATCGGCGTCGCGCTCGGTGGGTGGCTGATCTCGGGCCTCGGCATGACCATCACCGAGGTCATGATCGGTGGCGCGGTCATTGCCGTGCTCCTCGCTTGGTTCTGTGATCTGATTGTCGTCGGCGCACCAGCTCCGGCAGGACGAATGAATCATCGGGATCACTGATCTCAAGGCGGCGCGCTCCCGCGCCGAAACCGGTGATGACGGACGAAAGGGCTCTGATGGCATATCTCGGTAGGACTCGGCGCTTTGGCGCGATCGTCGGCACGGCGGTCGTTGCCGGGGCGGGCCTCGGCGCGTTGGGGTCCCCCGCGGCGACGGCGGCGACACCGGCGACCGAATCGCGCCCGGTCGCCCCGGTCCCGGTGGTTCTGGGTCCGACCCCCGCCCAGCCGACGCTGGTGCCGGGCAGCCCGGCGCCCACCTCGGGCGGGATACACGCGTCGAGCGCGACGAGCAGCTTCGTCGTCAACTACGACGCCGGCTTCAACGCCAATCCGGCGGCCAAGGCGGCGTTCCAATACGCCGTCAACCAGTGGTCGAATCTGGTGAGTTCGTCGGTGCCGATCGTGATCGATGCGAGCTTCACCGGCCTCGGACCGGGTGTGCTCGGCAGTGCCGGTCCCGACAACGCGTACCGCAACTTTCCCGGCGCACCCCAGGCCGGCACCTGGTACCCCGTGGCCCTCGCCAACTCGCTCGCCGGCGTCGATCTCGACACCTCCCGTGCCGACATCGACGCGCAGTTCTCGTCATCGTTCCCGTCCTTCTACTTCGGGACCGACGGCAACACCGCGGGCAAGGTCGACTTCGCCAGCGTCGTACTCCACGAACTGGGCCACGGTCTCGGCTTCCTCGGCATCATGAACGTCACATCCGGGATCGGCACCTGCTGCGAAGGCAGCGGTAGCCCGTTCATCTTCGATCGTTTCACCACGAGCAACGGCACCTCGCTCCTCTCGTTCCCCGACAACTCGTCGGCCCTCGCCGGTGCGT
>JBDUBS010000729.1:0-7356 GCA_040003875.1 Acidimicrobiia bacterium
ACGTCGGTGGAATCGCACGGTCCGGTGACGGCGGCCGCACCTGGGATCCCACGGTCGACATCGCCCACGACGTCCACCAGGTCCGATCGGTGTGGGGTCGAAACGACCTCATCGTGGCCGCCAGCGGAGTCGGACTGCTCGTCTCCGAGGACGCGGGCATCAACTGGCGGGTCCACGCCCGTGGACTGCACGCCACCTACTGCCGCGCGGTGGCCGTACCCGACGAGGCGATCCTGGTGAGCGCATCAGAAGGGCCGCGCGGTCACCAGAGCGCCGTGTACCGCACGAACATCCACGCCACGGAACGATTCGAGCGGGTCACCGATTGGATCGATGGCAACGTCGACAGTCACGCGCTCGACGCGCTGGGGTCGGATGCCGCGTTCGGTACCCCACGCGGCGAGGTCTACGAGTCGACCGACGCCGGGGCCACCTGGATCCGCAAGTACCACGGTCTCGCACCGATCACGAGCCTCAGCGTCGTCGCCTGAGCCCGGCGACCTGCGTCGGCGTGCCCACGGTCACCGCGTGTCGACGGCCCGGAACAGTTCGGCGTAGCGGCCGACCGGCAACCCGGCGAGCGCCGCGTTCGCGGCGGCCCATTCGCGCAGCAACGTGTCCATGCGCGCCGGCTCCGAGATCTGGCTCGTGTGCGACAGCAACGCCGCGAGCTTGCGGTCGAAGTTGTCGGTGATGTCGACGAACACGTTCGGGTCGGTCCGTATGGGTAACCACATCTGGGGAACCGTCCACGGTTCGAGACCGTCGTCCAGCAGCTCTGGGTGCGCGAACGGATTGCGTGAGTCCGGGTACACCGCGGCGACGGTCGCCTCACCCGACGCGAGGTGGTCAGGATGACTCGCGTAGATCCGGTCCCACATCCGCTCGGGCGACATCGATAGCACCCGCTGCGGCTCCACCTGACGGATCACCCGGGAGATGTCACGGCGCAGGTCGAGCGTGGCCTCGACCCGCCCGTCGGGATAGTTGAGGAATCGCAGGTCGGTGACGCCCACTTGCTTCGCGGCCTCGGTCTGTTCCTCTTCGCGCATCGTCGCCATGTCGGGTCGTGACATCGTGCGATCGTCACCACCCGCGTCACCGCTCGTCACCAGGCAGTACGTGACCTCGATGCCGTTGTCGGTCCAGGTGGCGACCGACCCGGCAGTCCCGAAGTCGATGTCGTCCGGATGGGCGACGACGACGAGCACGCGCTCGACTTCCTCGTCGGATGCGAACTCCGGGATGTCCATCAACTGAGCCTCTCGTCGAGCAAGTGGTTGAGCGTCTGCGGGTTGCCCGAACCCTTGGAGGCCTTCATGACCTCGCCCATCAGGAACCCCCGCTTCTTCTTGCGCAACTTGTCGTCCCCCGCGCGATATTCCTCGACCGCCTCGGGATTGGCCTCGATGATCTGATCCACCAGCGCGCCGAGGGCCCCTTCGTCGTTCACCTGGGCGAGCCCGCGCGCCTCGACCACTGCACGCGGACGCTTCGGCTCGCGCAGACATTCGGAGAGCACATCCTTCGCGAGGTTGCGCGAGAGCGTGCCGTCGGCGACCAGTCCGACGAGTTCGGCCAGGGCGTCTGGCGTGAGCGGGAGGAGCGCCGGCGACAGCCCCGTTTCGTTCAGATACCCGAGGATCTCGCCGTTGGTCCAGTTCGTCACGTCCTTGCCGGGCGCGCCCGCGGCCACCGCCGCCTCCGCGAAATCGGCCAGTCCCGGACTCTCGATCAGGGTGCGGGCGTCGATCTCGCTCACGCCCCATTCATCGATGAACCGCTTGCGTCGGGCGGCCGGAAGTTCGCCGATCGCAGTCCGCGCCCGCTCGCGCATCTCGTCGGTGGGCACGACCGGCACGAGGTCGGGTTCGGGGAAGTACCGATAGTCCTCCGAGCCCTCCTTCGAGCGCATGCCGTGCGTGATCCCAGCCGACTCGTCCCAGTGACGCGTCTCCTGCACGACGCGACCGCCGGCCCCGACCAGCTCCACCTGACGTTCGATCTCGTACTCGATGGCGCGTCCGAGCGAACGCAACGAGTTCATGTTCTTGATCTCCGCCCGGGTGCCGAGCGTCTCGCTACCCACCGGGCGCACCGATACGTTCGCGTCGACGCGCATCGAGCCCTCTTCCATCTTCACGTCCGACACCCCGATGGCCTCGAGGATCGCACGCAGTTCCGAGACGTAGCCCTTGGCCTGCTCAGCGCTGCGAATGTCGGGACGGCTCACGATCTCCATGAGGGGCACGCCCGCGCGGTTGTAGTCGACGAGGCTGTGGTCGGCGTCGTGAATGCGACCGCCCCCACCGACGTGGGTGGTCTTGCCGGTGTCCTCTTCCATGTGCGCGCGCTCGATGCGGATCCGAGTGCCGTCGACGTCGAGATACCCATCGGCGCAGATCGGCGCGTCGTACTGCGACGTCTGGAAGTCCTTCGGCATGTCCGGGTAGAAGTAGTTCTTCCGGTGAAAGATCGACTGCTCGGGAACGTCGAAGTGGAACGCCTCGCCGATGCGGAGGGCGAACTCCACGACGTTCTCGTTGAGCACCGGGAGCGACCCAGGGAGCCCGAGACATACCGGGCACACGTTGGTGTTGGGCTCGGAGCCGAACTCGTTCGGGCAGCCGCAGAACAGCTTGGTCGCGGTCGCCAACTCGACGTGGACCTCGAGGCCCATGACCGCTTCGTACTCCATGTCAAACTCCTGTTCCATGACCGACGACCTGAATCCGCAGCGATTCGCGACGCATCGCGCCCACCTCTCCACGGGGGCGACACTGGCCTACCTGCGGGAGGGAATCGGCGGTGTCCCACTCCTGCTCGTGCACGGCTGGCCCGAGACGCGCCGCATCTGGTGGCGCAACGTGGCGCCGCTCGTCGCGGCGGGCTTCGAGGTGATCGCGCCCGACCTGCGCGGCTTCGGCGACAGCGACCTGGCCCCCGACGACCACTACGACGTCGCCGCGTTCGCGATCGACCTCCACGCGCTCGTTCACGAGGAACTCGGACACGCAACATACTTCGCAGCCGGCGGCGACGCCGGAGGTCCGATCGTGTACGACCTGTCGTTGCGCTACCCCGGCTTCGTGCCCAAGCTGTGCTACTTCAACACGCTCACCCCGGTGTTGAGGAACGGGGAGTACGAGGCCGCAGGGATCCCGCCGGACCCCGACCGCACCGCTCGGGCCACCGCCGACTACTTCATCCGTCAGGCCACGGACGCCGACGCGCTCGCCGCGGAACTCGACACCCCGACGCGTCGACGCGCGTACGTGGCCGGGATGTACGGCCACCGCCTGTGGGGCTCGCCGACCGCTTTCGATCGCGAGGCGGTCGACTTCATGACCGAACCCTTCGCCGACGCCGCCAAACTCCGCGCCAGCTTCGGCATCTACGAATCGTCGACCGGCGCCCGCCCGTTCAAGGAACTGCCGCGTTTCCTCGAGACCAACGACGTCCCCACCCTCGTGCTGTACGGACCGGAGGACAACGTGGTCCCCCGCAGCTTCCCGGACCGTTGCGCGGTCGCCTTCACCGAATGCGTCGGGCCGTTCGTGGTGCCCGGCGCCGGCCACTTCCTCCAGTGGGAGGCCGCCGACACCTTCAACCGCGCGCTCACCCACTTCTTCACCTGATCTGCCCGTCCGCTCGCACTCCTGATCGTCATCTTTCCCGCTTTTGGCCCTGCGAGCCGGGCCGCTCGGGCCCCGCTCCGCCCCGAACCGGGGTTCGCCATTCGCGTCGAGGGCGTCGCTCACGCCTCTGCTCATGCGTTGTCCGCGCTTGGCCCGGAGGGCCGGGCCGCTGCTTCCAGGGCGCGGGCGGCGCGGAACATCACCGACTCACCGAGCGCCGGGGCGAGGACCTGCACCCCCACCGGGAGTCCGGCCGCGCCGGTGCCGAACGGGACCGTGATCGCCGCGTGACCGGCCAGGTTCGTGGGGATGGTGCAGACGTCGGAGAGGTACATGGACAGCGGGTCGGCCGCCTTCTCCCCGATCGCGAACGCCTCGGTGGGTGACGTCGGCGAGAGCAACACGTCGAACCGTTCGTAGGCGGCCGCGAAGTCGCGGATGATGAGTGTCCGCACCTTCTGCGCCTGGCCGTAATACGCGTCGTAGTACCCGGCCGACAGCGCGTAGGTGCCGAGCATGATCCGGCGTTTCACTTCGGGGCCGAACCCGGCGGCTCGGGTGCGCGCATTCATATCGGCGACGTCGACGCCGTCCTCACGCAGTCCGTAGCGCACGCCGTCGTAACGCGCGAGGTTCGACGAGGCTTCGGCCGGTGCGATCAGGTAGTACGCCGAGAGGCCGTAGGTGCAGCTCGGAACCGAGACCCGGTCGACCGTCGCCCCGGCGTCCACCAACGCTTCGCCGGCGCGTTCGACCGCGGCTCGGACCTCGGCCTCGATGCCGTCGACGTCGGTCAACTCCGAGACGATGCCGACGCGCAGCCCCGTCACGTCGGAGCCACCCGAAAGTGGTTCGGGGACCGACGCGATCGACGTGGAGTCCATGCGGTCGTGACCCCAGATGGTCTCGAGCAGGAGCGCGGCGTCGTCGACCGTCGTCGCGAACGGGCCGACCTGATCGAGGCTCGACGCGAACGCGATGAGGCCGTACCGGCTGACCCGCCCGTAGGTGGGCTTCACGCCGACCACCCCGCACAGCGCCGCCGGCTGGCGGATCGAGCCGCCGGTGTCGGAGCCGAGGGCCAGCGGGACGTATCCGGCGGCGACCGCCGCGGCCGAGCCACCACTGGATCCGCCCGCGACCCGGGTCGGGTCGTGTGGATTCCGGGTCACGCCGAACGCCGAGTTCTCGGTGGACGAGCCCATCGCGAACTCGTCGAGGTTCGTCTTGGCGATCGGGATTCCACCCGCGTCGGTGATGCGGTCGACCACCGTCGCCGTGTAGGGAGGCCGCCAGCCGTCGAGAATCTTCGACGAACACGTGGTCGGAATGCCGCGGGTGCAGAGGTTGTCCTTGAGTGCCACGGGAACGCCGGCGAGTGGCCCCGGGTCTTCACCTCGCGCGACGGCGGCGTCGATCGCGTCGGCTGCGGCGCGGGCTTCGTCGGCCAGCACCGCGTTGCAAGCGTGCAGCTCGGCCTCGCGGCGCGCGATGACGGCGAGCGCGTCCTCGACGACCGAGCGGGCGCGGCGCGATCCGGAGCGAACCGCGGCGGCGATCTCGATGGCCGTCGTCTCGCTCACGATGCCTCACCCAGGATGCGGGGCACGCGAAACCGACCGTCCTCGGCCGCGGGCGCCATCGCCAGCACCTCGTCGCGATCCACCCCGGGGCGCACGTCGTCGGGCCGCAGCACGTTCTGAAGCGGGAGCGGGTGTGCCGTCGGCGGCACGTCGGTGAGGTCCAGGGACTCCATCTCGCGCACGTGCCCGAGGATGCCGGCGAGCTCACGGGTGATGTGCTCGATCTCGTCGTCGGTCAGTGCAAGGCGGGACAGCTTGGCGACGTGCTCGACATCGGTTCGTGAGATTGGATCAGCCATGAGCGGGCGAGTCTAGGGACCCGGCTCCGGACGTCCTCCGACCGGTTCCGGAAGGAACGAACCGATGTTGAGCGGTCTCGCGTGTACGCGTCAGCGGTACGGGTCATCGCGGCGGCCGGGGTATTCCCACCAGTCGGCTGGGGACGGCTTCCATTCGGGGTCCTCGAAGATGCAGTTCACCGGACACACCGGCGGCAGGCATTTTCCACACCCCGAACACAGTTCGGGGAGGATGACGACGTCGATCCCGTGGTTGAAGATGGCGCCGAACTGCGGCGGGCAATGACGGATGCACGTGTCGCAGTTGATGCAGATCGACATGTCGATGATGAGCGGCGCGCTCTGCCACTTCGGGTTGCGATCGTGAGACGAGATGCGCTCGGCGCGGGCGCTGTCGGCCATCACCGCAATGTAGACGGCCTGCCTTCCCGCTCTTGCGACTCCGTCGCGGGCCGCTCGGGCCCCGGCTCGGGCCGAACCAGACCGACCGCGAGCATTCACGCCCTCGCCTCCGGCCTTCCCGCTCTTGCGACTCCGTCGCGGGCCGGTCGACGCCGCCGAGCCGGCCTCGGTAATGTCCGCCGACCCGATCGAATGCAACTTCCAGGAGGCCCATCGTGGCGAAGTCCGAGTTTCTCTCCGACGAGTGGTTCACCGCCGTCTCTGCGCTGATGGAGGAGCACGGTGCCGATGCGCCGACCACTCAGAACATGGTCCTCAACCTCGTCGTGACCGACACGCCGTGGGGCGAGCGCGAGATGCACATGGGTGCGCGTGACGGCAAGGCCGAGATGGGTCAGGGTCTCGACGACGCCGCCGACGTCACCCTGACCACCGACTACGCGACCGCCAAGGACGTCTTCGTCTCGGGGAACCAACAGGCCGGGATGCAGGCCTTCATGGCCGGCAAGGTAAAGGTCCAGGGCGACATGACCAAGCTGATGATGGCCCAGCAGGGCGGCGGCCCCGGCGGCAACCAGGCGCTCACCGATGCCATCCAGGAGATGACCGCCTGAGCCCGGGCGCGCGCCTCGCGGCGCGTGGGGTCGTTCGCGTCAGGCGATGCGCGTCCGGAGTGTGAGGACGCCCGCGCCCGACAGATCGCCCAGCGCGACCGGCCGCCCGCACATCGCGAGCAAGAGGGCTTCACCCGGCCCGGTGACCTCGGGTGCACCGGCCGAGCCCGCCGACCAGTCCATGTCGGTCGCGCGGAGCGAGAGTTCGGCCACGCGCTGCTTGCCGGGCAGCAGGCTGTTGGTGACGTCCTTGATCGAATCCAGCGCAACCGTCAGCCGATCGCTGGCGACGACGCGCGGCACTCCGATCGCGCGACGCACATCCTGTTGATGGACGATCGCGTCGGTCAATACGCCCTCGGGCTTCACTCCCGGCGGCGTCTTACGCGCGCCGACCGTGGCGCGCATGGCGCTCGCGAGTTGATCGGTCGGCTCGCTCCCGGCCTTGATCGCGGTGCGCTCGAGCATTGGTCCGAGTCGGAACCCGTGTCGGACGAGCTCGACCATCGCCTTCCCCATCGTCAGGTTGGCGCCGCCTGAGACGTGCCCGACCACGTCCCGGACCCGCCAGTTCGTGCACAGGCTCTGGGTGTCCCATTGTTCAGCGGTCAACGTCTCGCACAGGTCGGCGAACTCGGTGCGCTCCGCATCGATCATGCTCCAGGTGTCCACGCTGGCCTCCTCCTGCCGGGTCTCGACACCCTTCCAGCTGACCGCGCCACGAGCAATCCCATTCTCAACGGGCGCGCCGGGTGAACTTGGTCACGCTCGGTTCCGAAGCGGTGAACGCGGATGACCATCTCGAGCAGGCCCCGTAGGG
>JBDUBS010000237.1:0-2212 GCA_040003875.1 Acidimicrobiia bacterium
AACTCGACTACCGCGGCATCGCGCCGATGTACGGCGGCGAGCCCGTCAACGACGATGGCACCCCGCTCGCCGAGGACTACTCGGGCGGCTTCGCACGCGGCCACTACGAACAGCACGTCGGCGGTCGGGGCGTGATCCGCGTCGGCGACGAGGAATGGCTCGTCGACGGCTTCGGACTCCGAGACCACTCGTGGGGTCCGCGCTTCTGGCAGGCGCCGTGGTGGTACCGCTGGCTGACCATCAACTTCGACGACCACAGCGGCTTCGTGATCTCGATCGTCGCGTCACGCGACGGTAAGCAGCGCATCGGTGGCGTCGCGCTTCAGGACGGCGAGTACCGCCACATCGACCGCGCCACCATCGAGACCGATTGGGTCGGTGACGACCTCTACCACCAGGAGATCCGCGTCACTGCGGGTGCCGGTGACCGTGAATACGAGATCACCGGCAGCGTGATGAACCTCATCCCACTGCGCAACCGCCGGACGACGCCCGAGGGCGATCAGCTCGTGACCCGCATCTCCGAGGGCATGACCGAATGGCACTGGGACGGCCACACCGGATACGGCCTCTCCGAATACCTCGACCAGATCATCGACGGCAAGCCCGTCGGATATGAATCATCGGAGTCGGGGTCCTGAGACCCCGTCGCTACTAGTCCGCTCCCGAGCCGTTCGTGCGGGACTTCCCCTACCTATTCCGGAACGTGCCGTCGAGGGCGTGGGGGTCGTCGGCGTCGAGTTGCCACAGCGCCAGCGCGGCTTCGGCCGGATCGTCGGCCGCGGCCCGCTCGGGCATGCCGGCGAAACCGAGCAGTTGGCGGGCGCGCACCGGGAGGTTGCGAGCCAACTCCGGTCCGACCCCGACGGCGACGGCCTCTTCGGGCGTGAGCCAACCGACGAGATACGCGAGGTACAGCGCCTTGCGCCACCGGTCGGGCGTCCGGTTGGCACCGCCACCGTGCAGCAGGCTGCCGAGATAGACCAACGCGTCGCCCGGCTCGAGTTCGACCGGCACCGCGAGGGAGTCGTCGACGGGCCGGTCGAGCGGCCAGCGGTGGCTGCGCGGGATCACGCGAGTCGCACCGACCTCGGTGTCGTAGTCGCCGAGGGCCACCAGCACCGAGATCTGCAACGGGACACCGAGCTTCGCGGCGAGGTTCCAGTTGAGGTCGTCGCGGTGGAGCGCCTGCCGGGGGTTGCCCGGGCCGATGAAGATCGTCTCGGACTGACTCATCCAGTAATCACCGCAGAACGGCAACAGCACGCGGTCCGCAATGTCGAGCAGGGTCGGGTGCAACAGGTACTCGTCGACCATCGTCGGACTCTTCGCCGGGATGCCCTGGATACGGATCGTGTTCGATCCGTAGAACGAATCGTCGAAGCCCTCACGGAACCCGGGTTGGCGCGCCGCGACCGACGGCGCCAGTTCCGCGTCGATGCGGGCGACCACCTCCGGCGCGAGGAGACCCGAGACGATCAGGCCGCCGTCGCGGTCCATGGTCTCGAGGAGCAGGTCGGAGTCGGTATCCGGGGCCAGACGCACGAGTCCGTCAGCAGAACGGGGGGTGCGGCGGGACCACGCGGCGCCGAGGCGGGCAGAAGCGCGGGTCAGCAAGGTCGTCAAGTCTTCCATCTCGAGCGAGTGCAACCGGGTATTCGACCAGTGTGACTGCTCCCCTAAGGCTTTTCTGCGCGCCCGCTGTACATCGTGGTGAGTATTTTCGGGCCCCGGAGGACGAATCGATGCAGGTCGACGAGATCCAGACCCGCATCCACCGCGAGCGTCGCGGGATTCCGCGTGAGCCGGCAGCCACCCGCGATCCGACGTTGGATCGGCTCGAACCGCTGCTGGCGGGTCAGCACCTTCGGGTCGTCGCTCCGACCGTGCTCCACGAAGTGCAACGCGCCACCCGGCCGCAACACCCGCACGATCTCGGTCATGGCCGTCTCGACGGCGGGGATCGTGCAGAGCGTGAACGTGGAGAGCACCGAGTCGACGCTCGCGTCGCCGACGGGCAGGGACGCGCCGTCGAGGCCCACGAACTCGACCGGAGGTTCCGGATGCTCGACCATCCGTCTCCGGGACATCTCCCGTGCGCGTAGCGACGGTTCGACGGCGAGGATCCGGGTGACGGCCGGCGGGTAGAGGCCGATGTTGCTCCCGGAGCCGAATCCGATCTCCAACACGGTGCCCCGGAGACCGTCCATCG
>JBDUBS010000031.1:0-2211 GCA_040003875.1 Acidimicrobiia bacterium
GTGCGCCCGCACGTTGCAGTTCGGTGCCGGGATCTCGCTCGAGGAAGTGGTACTCCGGCACGCGTTGGGGATGGACCTCGACGCGATCGGTGCGGAGCGTGACGGCGCGACGGCGTCGGGCGTGATGATGCTCCCGATCCCCAACGCCGGGACGCTCACCGCCGTCAACGGACGCGATGCCGTACTCGCGGTGCCAGGCGTCACCGGACTCGACGTCACGATCCCGTTCGGTGCGCCAGTTGTCCCGCTCCCCGAAGGCGACCGGTACCTCGGGTTCCTCTTCGCCCGCGGCGAGAATCCCGCGGCGGTCGAGGCCGCACTGCGGGCGGGCGCCGCCGCCGTCGATATCGTCATCACGTGACCCCGACCGAGCGCACCGCATGAAGGTGCTGCTGATCTCCACCTACGAGCTCGGCCACCAGCCGCTCGGCGTGGCCGCACCTGCGGGCGCCTTGCGCGACCGCGGCCACGACGTACGTGCGCTCGACCTCGCGGTCGATGAGTGGTCCGACGAACTGACTGCGTGGGCCGACCGCGTCGCGATCTCCGTGCCCATGCACACCGCCACGCGCCTCGCCAACGAGATCGCCGGCCGCATCGACCGACCGCTCGCGTGCTTCGGGCTCTACGCAGGAATGTGCACCGACATTGCCGACGCGCTCGTGGGTCGTGACCCGGTGTCGCAGGTGGTGCAGTGGGTGGAGTCCGACGCGTCCGTCGTCGTCGACGCGCCGATCCCGGCCCGTGATCTGCTCCCTCCACCCGACCGGTACGCCCACTTGATGCGGGACGGCTTCCGCTACCCCATCGCCTACGTCGAGGCATCGCAGGGATGCGCACACCGGTGCCGTCACTGCCCGGTGCCGGTGGTCTACGACGGTCGCATCCGTATCACCGACGTCGAGACCGTCGTCGCCGACGTCGCCGCGCAGGTCGACGCGGGCGCCCGACACATCACGTTCGGCGATCCCGACTTCTTCAACGGTGTCCACCACGCGCAGCGCGTCGTGCGGGCGGTACACGCGGCCTTCCCCGATCTCACCTTCGACGCCACGATCAAGGTCGAGCACATCCTGCGCCACGAAGACCTCTGGCCGTTCATGGCGGCGTCGGGCTGCCTGTTCGTCATCAGTGCGTTCGAGTCAGTGAACGACACGACCCTCATCGAACTCGACAAAGGCCACACCGCGGCCGACGGCGGGCGCGCCATCGCGATCCTGCGGGCCGCGGGCATCGAGCCGCGACCAACGTGGCTGCCGTTCACGCCGTGGACGACCGTCGACGACATCCGCGCCATCCTCGAGTTCGTCGCAACCCACGACCTGATCGGCAATGTCGACCCGGTGCAATACTCGATCCGGCTGCTGGTGCCCCAGGGTTCACTGCTCCTCGGCCGCATCCCGGACCTCGGCCCGTACAACCCCGCTGCGCTCACCTACCCGTGGACGTCACCAGTCGACGGCCTCGCGCACGAGTTCGCCGCGATCGTGGAAGCCGGCGTCGACGATCCCGCGGGCGACGTGTTCAACCGGCTGCGCGCCCTGGTGGACCTGCCACCCGTCGACGTCACCGCTGTTCGCGACGCGCCGCGCCTCTCGGAGTCGTGGTTCTGCTGCGCCGAGCCGACGAGCGTTCAGCTCCGCAGTATCTGATTTCCGGCCGCGTCACTCCCCGGTCCGGGCGGCGAAGTCGCGCTTGACCTTCCGGTACCAGCCCATCCCGGCGATCGGGTGCTTCCACCGACCCTTCATGTCCTTCAGGGCCCGCTCGTGGGCGGCGTCACCCTGTTCGACCGCTTCCTTGAGATGCTTGTCCTGGGCCTTGATGATCTCGTCGGCCGTCTCGCCCTGGAGCGCCAGATCACACGGGCCACCCAGTTGCTTGCACGTCAACGTCTTCATCGATCCGTCGTCCCTTCGTCGGCTCCCCCACATTTATCGCAGTCCGGGTACGAGGTCCATCACCCACTTCCGACCGAAATCCCCCGAGCGTTGAGCAGGGACACCTGAGGGCGGTTGCGGAACCACCTCTTCGAATCGGTCGACGCCGTCGACGCGGTCGGCACGGGTCGCGCGGACTCGTCCGCGGACGCGTGTCGAACGGCGAATGACGTCCCCGTTTCGGGAATTTCAGTGAGGTATACAGACGTAGAGCTCAGCCGGATTTCCGAAACCGTGCATCAGCGCGCCACGACGAACGCGTCCGCGGACG
>JBDUBS010000040.1:0-2208 GCA_040003875.1 Acidimicrobiia bacterium
GTCCGCACGTCGTAGTACGGGGGCTCAGGTGGGATCAGTCCAGCATTGCGTTGAGCCTGCTTGCGCGAACCGGCATCGACCGCACGTCGCGCCGGCCCGAAGCGCACCGCACCCGCGAGCGGGTTCCACGGCATCCAGCGGTCGTTCACCACGCCGTCCGGGACCGCGGCGTAATAGTCGGCGAAGAGCGGCCAGAGTTCTTTACCGCCGGCCGGCCACGCGATGTCGTTCCACAAGACGCTGGGCCGGTAACGCGCGATCAGTTCGCGTACCTGTGCCTCCGCGTAGGCCGGATAGTCGCCCCGCGGGATCGCGGCAATCAGATCCGAGAGGGTACCCATCGGCCGGTCGTCGAAGGTCCAGTCGAGTCCACCGGAGTAATAGACACCGAAGCGCATGCCGTGCGCGCGAACGGCCTCACCGAGTTCGCCCACGACGTCACGCGGGCAGTTGAACCCCGGGCGACGGGGGTTGGGCACGTTCGTCGGCCAGAGGCAGTACCCGTCGTGGTGCTTCGTCACGAGTACCACGTATCGAGCGCCGGCCGCGGCGAACGTGGCCGCCCACTCGTCGGGATCCCACGATTCGAGTCCGGCTTCCCAGTCGGCGACGAAGCTGCGGTAGTCACGGTCTCCGTAGACCTCCCGGTGATGGCGGGCGACGGGACTGTCGGGGAACCGCAGAGAGTTCTCGTACCACTCCGTGTACGGCGACCACCCCATCGCTCGCGAGTCACCCGACATCAACATGTCGCCGACATCACCGTCGACCGGCGCGAACGCGGGTACCGATGCGGGGGTCCAGTGCACGAAGATCCCGAGCTTCGCGTCCCTCCACCAGGCGGGCACCTCGTGCCGGCGGAGGGATTTCAGCTGGGGATTCCGAGTGGCCATCGGCGTGAACGTAGCCGTACGCCGGACGGGCGGCCCCGAATCACCCCTGCCCCGGACCCGGGCACGCGACCGACCAGAATGCGGAAGCCAACCGTCGAGGAATCGGAGCCCGGGACCATGCATCGGCCACTGAAGATCACCGCGATCGCCCTGTGCGTCGCCACCCTCGGTGCGTGCTCGTCGAGCACCTCGGGTTCGACCGGAAGCAGCGGGAGTAGCCCGGCCTCCAAGGCACTCGTCGCGCGCACGAAGGCGGCCAACGTCCCCCTGCTCGATCAGGAGGCGTTCGACACCCACATCCACACGGAGCTCATCGTGATGGTGAACGGCGCGCCGATGACCGTCCCCACCTTCATCGGGATCGACCAGGAGGCGATCCGCATCGCCACGTTGCACACCCACGACGCCACCGGGTTGATCCACGTGGAGAGCCCCGAGAAGAACGCGAAATACACGCTCGAGCAGTTCCTCACCGTGTGGGGCATGCCGGCCGGAGCCGATGCTCGGTGCACGTTCTTCAGCGCCCAGGCGCCGTGCACCCTGGCGGTGACGTCGAAGGATTCAGGGAAGTCCGGCCTCGAGGTCCGGCTCGTCGATCAGGACGAGCTGACGTTGACCGTCACCTCCACCTGATCGCGACTTTTGGTCTGCCGGTGGGTGAAAACCCCACCCCACAGACCAAAAGTCGCGGAGGGTCAGACGGTTTTGTCGTTCCCGAACATGTCGGAGTTGGGACGCGCCGCGGCGAGGAGCGGGCGGATGGCCGCGTCGACCTCGGACGGATCGTCGACCGGCTGCGTGCTCGGACCCCGGTGCCAGCTCTCGGCGACTGCGAGGTACGCGCCCGAAGCCTCGAACACCCGACCGGTGACGCCGGCCGACTGCGGTGATGCGAGCCAGGTGCACAACGGTGCGATCCAGCGCGGGTCCATCATCGCCTTGGTCTCTTCCGACGCACCGCCGAGACCGAGGTCCTCGGTCATGCGGGTGAGTGCGGTCGGCGCAATCGCGTTGACCGTGACGCCGTATCGCTCGAGTTCCATCGCGGCGATGATCGAGAAGGACGCGATACCCGCCTTGGCCGCGCCGTAGTTGGTCTGGCCCGCGTTGCCGTAGATGCCCGACGGCGACGTCGTGTTGATGATGCGGGCGTCGTTGGTCTCGCCGTTCTTGGCCCGCTCCCGCCAGTACGCGGCGGCGAAGCGCGAGACGCCGAAGGTCCCCTTCAGGTGGACCTTGATGACCGCGTCCCACTCTTCTTCGGTCATGTTCACGAGCATCCGGTCACGCAGGATGCCGGCGTTGTTCACGACGA
>JBDUBS010000506.1:0-2207 GCA_040003875.1 Acidimicrobiia bacterium
CGAAATGAGTGCACCGCGCCGCAACGTCAGCCGGTGAGGAGGATGCCGAGGAAGAGGGCGGCGACCGCGAACAGGACCGCGATGCCCTCGCACGCGCCCGAGAATGCGGCGGCGCGGCGACGGTCGGCCTCGGTGCGAGCGGCCCGAACGCGCGGTGCGAACACGAGGATGTGGATGGCGGCCGCGAGCCCCGAGATCGCGACGCAGAAGAGCTTCACGAGCAGGGTCGTCAGCCAGGGAGTGTCGCGGTCGCCGACGTGGGCGGCCATGAGGTTCCACACCCCGGTCGCGAGCAGCACCGCGAACGCAGCCCACGCCACGCGTTGGAATCGCTGCGCCACGGCGCGGATGCGGACGCGCGCGGCCGCGGGATCGGGGTCGTCCGGTGCGGGGCGCAACGCCGGGATCACCACGCCGAGAGTGAGCTGACCGCCGACCCAGATACATGCCGCGAGTACGTGGAGGAACAGGCGGATGGTGTCCGCGGTGACCGGGATCACGTCAGCGCGAGGTGCGCACGAGATCGGCGAGGACCTCGGCGGCGGAGATCGTCCGATCATCCGCGGGGATCAGGTCGCGCAGCTCACGCGGCGGCGGAAAGTACTCGTCCTCGTCGGTGACGTGCACCAGTTCGACGCCTTCGGTGGGGGCGAGTTTGGCGATCACGGCCTGGACGACGTCCTCGGGCGCGCTCGCGCCGGCCGTGACGCCCACCACCTCCGCGTCGCCGAGCGCATCGACGTCGAGTTCGTCGGGTCCGTCGACCCGCACGACGTTCGAGCAGCCGGCCGCGGTCGCGACCTTCGCGAGCGCGAGAGTGTTCGACGAGTTGGCGCTGCCGATCACGACGACGGTGTCGGCCTGGGATGCGATCGCCGACAGTGCCGACTGGCGGTTGGTGGTCGCGAAGCACAGGTCGTTGCGGGTGGCGGTCCAGAGCTCGGGAAACCGGTTCCGGGCGTCGGCGGCGACGCCCTCCCAATCGTGGAGTGCGAGCGTGGTCTGGGCGAGCAACGCGACCTTGTCGGGATCCGCCACCGACGCCAACGCGTCGTCGAGGTCGTGGTCGTGCTCCACCAGGCGGATGGCCTCCGGCGCAACCGCGAGCGTGCCTTCCGCTTCGTCGTGGCCGGCGTGGCCGACGTAGAGGATCGTGTAGCCCTTCTCGGCCCGCACTCGAGCCTCGTGGTGCACTTTGGTGACGAGCGGGCACACCGCGTTGACGACGAAGCGGTCCTTCGACTGCGCCGCGGCCACGATCTGGGGTGCCGAACCGTGGGCCGACAGCATGAGCGGCGCACCGGCAGGTACCGCGTCGATGTCGTCGACGAAGACGACCCCGAGGCCCTCGAATCGCTCCACGATCAACCGGTTGTGGACGATCTCGTGGTAGCAGTACACCGGCGGGGGAAAGAGGCGGACCATCCAGGCCAGTGCCTTGATGGCCATCTCCACGCCGGCACAGAACCCCCGTGGTTCGGCGAGCAGGACCTTGCGTGGCGACACGGGCCAAGGCTAACGCTGGGCCCCTTCGCTCCTAGACTCACTGCCATGCATCTCGCACGCGTTGTTGCCGTCGCGCCCGGAAGTCCGGCGCACGGAGCGGGCGTGGCCGTCGACGACGAACTCGTCGACGTCAACGGTGAGGCGCTTCGCGACGTCATCCGGTACCAGGTGCAGGTCGACGAGCCGAACGTCGTGCTCACGCTCAAGCGGGGCGACACCACGCGTTCGGTCACCATCGACAAGCCCGCCGGCGCGCCGCTCGGGGTGGAACTCGACAGTGCGGTGTTCGACCGGGTGCGCACCTGCGACAACCACTGCCCGTTCTGCTTCATCTACCAACTGCCCAAGGGCATGCGCAAGAGCCTGTACCTGAAGGACGACGACTACCGCCTCTCGCACCTCTACGGGAACTTCACCACGCTCACGCGCTTCACCGAAGCCGACCTCGAGCGCGTGATCACCGAGGGGCTCGGGCCGCTCTACGTGTCGATCCACGCCACCGACCCCGACGTGCGAACCACGCTCCTGCGTAACCGACGGGGTGCCACCAGTCTGCGCTGGCTCGGGCTGCTGCTCGACGCCGGGGTCGAGATCCACGGTCAGATCGTCGTGTGTCCCGGTGTCAACGACGGCGCGGTGCTCGACGACACGCTCCTCGGCATCCTCGATCGGTTCCCGCAGTTGGCGTCGGTGGGCGCGGT
>JBDUBS010000067.1:0-7327 GCA_040003875.1 Acidimicrobiia bacterium
CCCACCTCCTGAACGCGTTGGTCGTGTTCCACCCCGAGCAACTTCCGCACCGAGGCTTCGGCGCCCGACGGATCGGCACCACCGAGGGCCGAGAGCATCAACCGATAGCCCAACACCGAGAGCGCGTAGTCCCGCGCCACGAGATCGCCGACATCGGAGAGTGTGGCGGTATCGGCTTCGAGGCCGTGCTCACGCACAAGATCGAGGATGCCGCGCACGCCCCGCCCGATGGTCGCGCCGTTGCCCATGAAGACACGTTCGTTCGCGAGCGACGTACGAGTCGCCCGCCAACCGTCGTGCTCGCGACCGACGAGACAGTCGTCCGGGATGAACACGTCGTCGAAGAACACCTCGTTGAAAAATGCGTGACCGGTCAACTCCCGGAGCGGGCGGATGTCGATGCCGGGCGCACTCATGTCGAGCATGAAGAACGAGATGCCCTCGTGCTTCGGAACGTCGGGATCGGTGCGGGCGAGCAGGAACCCCCAGTCGGCCTCCTTCGCCATCGACGTCCACACCTTCTGGCCGTTCACCAACCAGCCGCCCTCGATCCGCTCGGCCCGGGTCGTGAGCCCGGCGAGGTCCGAACCCGCGCCGGGTTCGCTGAAGAGCTGGCACCACGTGATGTCACCGTGAATCGTCGGCGGGATCCAGCGCTGCTGCTGCTCGACGGTCCCGTACACCATCAACGGCGGGAGGGCCCACGCGCCGATCATCAGGCCGGGCCGAGTCACCTTGGCGGCGCGGAACTCACTGTCGATGACGAGTTGTTCGACTGCGCCGGCCTCGCGTCCCCACGGCTTCGGCCACTGCGGAGCCAGGTAGCCGCCATCGGCCATCGTGCGGCGCTGCTCGGCCGGTTCCAGATCGCGCAACGAGGCGATGAACCCTTGCACCTCCTGCCGTAGTTCCTCGGCCCCCTCGGGGAGATCGACGACGAGTCGACGGCTCGCGCCCGCCAACGCGAGTTCCGCCGCGCGCACCCGCCAACTGGCCGACGTACCGACGAGCGCTCGCGTCGCGATGGCGCGCCGGAGGTAGACGTGGGCGTCGTGCTCCCAGGTGAAGCCGATCCCACCGAGCACCTGTACGCAGTCCTTCGCGGTCTCGAAGAACGCATCGATCGTGAGCGCTCCCGCGGCGGCGGCGGTCAGTGGTGCGGTCTCGGGGTCGGTCGCGGCGCGCGCCGCGTCCCACACGGCAGCCCGCGCCAGCTCGGTCCGCGCCGCCATGTTGGCGCAACGGTGTTTCACGCCCTGGAACTGGCCGATCGGCCGTCCGAACTGACGCCGGTCCCGCGCGTATTCGGCCGCGGTGTCCACGCACCATTGCGACGCACCGACGGCTTCGGCGGAGAACAACAGGACCGCGAGATCACGGACCGATTCGGTCGTCACGCTCGCGAGGAGCCGACTCGGTGCCACCGTCGCGTCGACGGTCACCGCGGCCACCCGACGCGTGAGGTCGACCGACGCCAGCTCGGCGGCCTCGAACTCTCCGGCGAGGAGCACGATCCACCCTGCGCCGGTGTCGGCGAGGACCAGCCCGCTCAGGTGGCCCGAGAGCACCGGCGTGAGGGTCCCCGTCACATGGAGTCGACCGTCCGTCTCTGCGACGCCGACCGATCCGGTCAGCGCGACGCTGCCGACGATGCCGGCGGTCGCCAACCCGGAGAGATGTTCGACCGCGTGCGCGTCACCGTTGTCGACGGCCCGTTGCAGCACTGCGGCCGCGAGGGCGTGGCCGAGGAATGGTCCGGGAGCACCGGCCCGGCCGAGTTCCTCGAGCACCACGGCGAGTTCGACGAGCGACGCGCCCTCCCCCGCGTGCTCCTCGGCGACGTGGATCCCCGGCCACCCCTGGCCCGCCAGCGCAAGCCAGAACGACGGGAGTGTCTCGGTCGGTGCGTCCAGCAGCGCCCGGGCAACACTCGGAGGACAGCTCCGCTCCAGCCAACCCTGCACCACGCGGTGGAGTTCCTGCTGTTCGTCGTCGATTCCGATCGGCATCGGCGGATCGTACGGGTCCACCCAGGCACCTGACGACCCGTCAGATCCTCGTAGTCTGTGGCCACTCGAAGAGAGGTGGAGGCACCCATGCACGATGTCGTGATCACCGGCGGAACCCTGGTCGACGGGACGGGCGCCGCACCGCGTGGTGCCGACCTGGCGATCAGCGACGGTCGGATCACCGAGGTCGCCGAGTCCGGTGCACTCGCCGGCACCGGCGCGCACAGGACCCTCGACGCCGACGGGCTGCTCGTCACCCCGGGCTTCGTCGACATCCACACCCACTTCGACGGCCAGATCACCTGGGACGCGCAACTCACGCCGTCGTGCTGGCACGGCGTCACCACCGTGGTGATGGGCAACTGCGGTGTCGGCTTCGCGCCGGCCCGGCCCGACAAGCACGAATGGCTCATCGGACTGATGGAAGGCGTCGAGGACATCCCGGGCGCCGCACTCTCTGAGGGAATCCAGTGGGGTTGGGAGTCGTACCCGGAGTACCTCGATGCGGTCGACCAACTCCCGAAGGCGCTCGACGTCGGGTCGCAGATCCCGCATGGCGCCGTACGCGCGTATGTGATGGGTGACCGCGGTGCCCACAACGAACCCGCAACTGCGGACGACATCGCCGCCATGGCGGTCATCGTCCGCGAGGCCATCGGCGCCGGGGCACTCGGCGTCTCCACTTCGCGGACCATCGCCCACATGGCGATCGACGGCGAACCCGTGCCCGGCACCTTTGCGGCCGAGGACGAACTGTTCGGGATCGGTCAGGCCCTGGCCGACGCGGGTGCGGGGATCTTCGAACTCGCGCCCGCAGGCGCGCTGGGTGAGGACCTGGCGGCGCCCGACCGCGAGATGGACTGGATGCGGCGCTTGTCCGCTGCGATCGGCCGGCCGGTGACCTTCGCACTCACCCAGAACGATCACGACCCCGACAGCTGGAGCCGGATGTTGGAACTCGCGGGTGACGCGCGCGCCGAGGGTGCCAGGGTCCGTCCGCAGGTCGCCGGCCGTCCGGTCACACTGCTCCTGGGCTTCGAGACGTTCCATCCGTTCGCTTACACCCCGAGTTGGGGCGAACTCGGCCTGCTTCCCCTCGCCGAACGCGTCGGCCGTCTGCGCGCCGACCCCGAACTACGTGCGCGCGTCGTACGCGAAGCGTCCACTCCCGATCCGGCGATGCTGCAGTTCCTCGATCCGGCCAAGGCGTTCCCGCTCGGCGACCCGCCGAACTACGAGCCCGACCCGTCCGAGAGCGTCGCGGCGCGGGCGGCGGCGAGCGGCCGAGACGTCTACGAGCTCTACCTCGAGCTGCTCATGGAGCAGGAGGGACGCGCGCTGATCATGCGCCCGCTCCTCAACTACACCGACACCAACCTCGACGCGGTGCGCGAGATGTTGCTGCACCCGACCAGCGCCTGGGGGCTCGGCGACGGCGGTGCGCACTGCGGCACGACGTGCGACGCGTCGACGCCCACGTTCATGCTCACCCACTGGGCCCGAGACCGTGATCACGACCAACTGCCGCTCGAATGGGTCATCCGCAAGATGACGTCCGAGACGGCATCGCTCTACGGCCTCGCCGACCGCGGCACGATCGCCCCCGGCATGCGCGCCGATGTGAACCTCATCGACCATGCGGGGCTCCGACTGCACGCGCCGGAGATGGTCTACGACCTCCCGGGCGACGCCCGCCGATTCGTACAACGCGCCGACGGGTATGTGGCGACGATGGTGCTCGGCGAGGTGACCCTGGAACACGGCGAGGACACGGGTGCCCGCCCGGGTCAGCTGATCCGCGGCGCGCGCTGAGCGCGTCGCCTCGCGTCACTCGTCAACGAGTCCGCACCCGCCCGGAGGCAACGGTCCGCCGCCGGCTTCCCGTGCCCGCACCAGTTCTCGGAGTTGGCCGAGTTCTGCGGCCTCCGCGACCGGATCGGGCGCGTCGTCCACCAGGTCGCGCTGCAACAGCCCGGTGATAGGGCCGCGGGTGAGCCGCAAGCGCATTCGACACTCAGCGATCGCGGTGCTGAGCCCGCACAGGTCGGCATCGAGTTCGAGTAGGACGTCGGACGCGCGCATGTAGCCGTAGTCGATGGACGCGGCAATCAGCTCGGGATCGATCGTGAGCGCGTCGTGCACGTCGACCTCCGGCGCGATGACGGTCACCCGCCGGCCCCAACCTCGCGGCGGGTCGATCTCCTTGAGCAGCGTCTCGTCGGGCGCGATGTCGGCGGAGACCCGGCGCGCGATCTCGAACAGGCCCCGGTCCGACGCGTCGCGCCACGCGTCCACTCCAGGGGCCGACGCGACGACCGCGAAGATGTGACCCGCGCCGAGACGGTTGAACGCGAGTGCGAGCGGCAGGATCTCGCGGACGCCCCCGTCGACGTAGTTCTCGCCCCCCAGTGGCGTTGGTGGGAAGACGACGGGGATGGAGGCCGACGCGAGGATCGCGTCGTGCACGTCCACCGACTCGACGTCGAGCGGCTCACCGTCACGGGCGTAGGTGTTGCCGTGCTGGTCGAAGTAGCGCAACTCGCCACTCTCGAGGCTCACCGCGCCGACCCGCAAGGTGAGCCCGGACTCCTTCATCCGGGACGGCGAGATCTGCTCTTCGACGATGGTCCGCACCGGCGCCATGTTGAGCAGTGATTTCGCGCGCATCGCGGCGCGGAGGGCTTCGACCGTGCCGTCGGTCTCGGGAGGATGACGGACGATCTCACCGAGCATGCGCATCACCACTCGCGTCTGGCTGCCGGCGGCTCCGTGTTCACCGGCCCGACCTCGCAATTCCGACGCCCAGTTGGCCTGCGAACGGAGCTTGTCGAGCCAGGGTTCGGTGAGCCACATGTCGCGGTTCGACGTGAGCCCGCGCCAGATCCCCTCGAGTTCGTCGAGCGCCCGACGTCCGGTGGTCGCGTCGTCGCCTTCGGCGAGCTTCGCCGCGATGATCGCGCCTACCGAGGAGCCGACGAGGATCGACGGACGCAAGCCGACGTCGTCGTACAGGTAGCGCAGCACACCGACCTCGAAACTGCCCTGCGACCCGCCGCCGCTGAGCACGAAGGCGATCGGACGGCGGGCCATCCGGCGCCGCAGGTTGGTGCGGGCCACCCGCGCCAGACGGGTGACGTCGAGTTCAGCCATCAGGTTGCTCCCCGACCGACCAAGGGCGCGATCAGACGATCTTCTCGCCGTCACGCGTCACGGAGATCGCCTGGGTCGGACATCCCTGTGCCGCAAGAATCACCTTCTCCTCGGTGTCCCCGGCGGCGTCGATGACGATGGCCACACCGTCGTCGTCGAGGTCGAACACGGCGGGCGCCCAGAACGAGCAGTTCCCCGAACCCATGCAGACCTCACGGTTGATCTCGATCGACAATGCCACCGGTGCTCCTCTCGTCGTCCGGGACCCTACCGGGATCGCACTCGTTCAGAGGCTCCGAGCGAGTTTGTCCGCGAGGGCGCGCAGCGCCGCGCTCGACGCAGTGGTGCTCGTCCCCCCGGTGGCGACGTAGTTGATCGCGCCGGTCTTCCCGTGCTTGACGAACTGGAGGTCGTAGGTCGTTGCGCCGCCCTTGCCGGTGCCCACGCGCTCGAACGCTCGGTCCGCGCCGAGGATTTCCACCGCTTCGGGATGCCGGAAGAGGCGCGCCCCGTAGTACTTCGTGCCGTCGTAGACCCGGACCTGGAGGAGATCGACGGTGGGCGCGGTGCCGTCCTTCTTGTAGAGGCACGCGCCAGTAAGACCGGTGGTGGAGCCCGAATGCGGCCGCGCCGTTCCCGGCGCCCCGAACACCGACTCCGCGTCGGCGGGCGTGATCACCGTGCACAAGTCCTCGACCGGCGCCCGGGTCGACGACGGCGTCGCGACGGCCGATCCGCTGCTGCTGCCGCAGCCACCGACGATCACGATCCCGATCGCCAGCATCCCGACCGCCAGCATCCCGACCGGCGCGGGGAACCGACGCGTCGTGCGCACCTGCTGTCGACCCATGAACTGCCTCATCGCTCCGCCGGGGATCCCGAGGTCCGGGATCTCGCCAGACGGTAGGCGACCCGCCCCCGCGCCCGTCCACCGGTGCCAGACTGCGAACCGGAGGAGGATCCGATGACCGAGTCGCCCTGGCGCCTGAACTGGCGCAAGTCGGACACGCACGGCCTGCTCGAGGATCCGGCGCCGCGTCCGATCGCCCACACCCTCATCTCGGTGGACGACCATCTCGTCGAACCACCGGACATGTTCTCGGGCCGGCTCCCCCGTGCGCTGCAATCCGCCGCCCCCCGGGTGATCGAGACCGTCGAAGGGCACGAGGTGTGGGAGTTCGACGGCCGGATCTTCTTCCAGGTGGGACTCAATGCCGTCGTCGGCCGGGATCGACGCGATTGGCTCGTCGAACCGACGCGATTCTCCGAGATGCGCCCCGGGTGTTACGACATCGAGGCGCGCGTTCGCGACATGGACATCAACGGCGTGTGGGCGTCGGTCAACTTCCCGAGCCAGATCACCGGTTTCTGCGGCGCCGTGTTCTCGCGCGCGTCCGATCCCGCGCTCGGGCTCGCGGTGGCCCAGGCCTGGAACGACTGGTTCTACGAGGAGTGGTTCCAGCCGTATCCGGACCGCATGGTTCCGATGGGCATCACGTTCCTCGGTGACCCCCAGCTCGCGGCGGCCGAGATCCGACGCAACGCGGCGCGCGGGTTCACGGCGGTCACCCTCCCGGAACAGCCGCACCGCATCGACCTGCCGTCGATCTTCTCGGGGTGGTGGGACCCGATCGTCGCGGCCTGCGCGGAGACCGACACCGTCATCTGTCTCCACGTCGGGTCGACCGGCGTGGCCGCGATGCCGATGGACGCGCCGATGGTGCCCCTGGGGGCCACGCTTTTCGGGCAACTCTCACTCTCCGCCTGTGCGGAGTGGCTGTGGTCGGGCTACGCGGTCCGTCACCCCGGCCTGAAGATCGCGATGAGCGAAGGCGGCATCGGCTGGGTGGCGATGCTCCACGACCGGCTGGAGAACATCGTCGAGCGGTCCGGCTACGGCAAGTACTTCGACGGGGACCTGCGGCCGGCCGAAGTGCTCGGCCGCAACTTCTGGTTCTGCACCATCGACGATCCGTCGACGCTCGTGACCCGCGCCACGATCGGCGTGGATCACATCATGTTCGAGACCGACTATCCCCACGGCGACGGCACCTGGCCCGACTCGCAAGCGGTGTTCGCCGATGTGTTCGGTGGCCTGCCCGCCGACGAGATCGCCCAGATCAGCCACGAGAACGCGGCCGCGCTGTTCCGCCACCCCCTCCCACCGC
>JBDUBS010000058.1:0-7318 GCA_040003875.1 Acidimicrobiia bacterium
ATCAACCCGGTTTTCTGCATACCCCACGAGGGCGGGAGATGCAGACTACGTGGCAGAAAACCCGGTGAGGTGGGTGGACCGGTCGGAAGGTTGGTGATCCTGCACGGTTTCGGGCTGCGCGATGGCCACGTGAGGCGCTTGGCGTGTCTTGCTCGAGCGTCTGGGGTGCGCCGAAGCGGCCGCGATTCGGGACTCTGCGGAACGGCCTTGCCGTGCTACGGCATCGTCCCAACGTGCGGGCTCCCTCGAGCCCTGGACGCCTCCCGAACGACGCCGCATACTCTGCCTATGGGCGGGCCCGTGGCATGGACGGTGGGCTTGTCGTTGCTCGCAGCGTTCCTCGACGCGCTGAGCAACGTGCTCGAACAGAGCGAAGCGGAACGGGTGTCGGACGACCATACGCTTCGACCGACGCTCCTGATCCGACTCGCCCGTCGCCGGCGATGGCTGCTCGGCTTCACCTCCGACGTCGGCGGGTACATCGTCAGTGCCGGCGCACTCGCGATCGGGGCCGTCGTGTTCGTCGAACCGATCCTGTCCACCGGCCTGCTGTTCTCGCTGTTCCTCGGAGCTGCGATCGAGCGCCGTCACGTTCCCACGGCGGGTTGGCGCGCTGCGGTCGTGTTGTGCGTCGGGCTGTCGGTGTTCCTCTACGAGACCTCGCCGACCGGCGGTCGCAATCTGGCGTCCGTGGCCAGCTGGACGTTGGCTGCGCCATGCGTCGTGCTCGCGATGGCGGCGTGCGTCGCGCTGGCATCCGGGGCCTCCGGGACGACGCGGGGTGCATTGCTCGGCGTTGCGTCAGCGATCTCGTTCGCGGCCGGCGCGTTGTTGACCAAGGCCTTCGTCTATTACCTCGGGAACGGCGTGTTCGCGTGGGTTCCGCACTGGGAGCCGTACGCGATGGCGGTTGCGCACCTCGGTGGGTTCCTGCTCGTGCAATCCGCATTTCAAGCCGGTTCGCTCGCGGCGTCAGTGGCCGGTATCCAGGCCACCCAACCCATCGTCGCGGTCCTGCTCGGCGTCACGATGCTCCACGAGCGAATCGCGGTCGACGGGTCCGCCTCCGTCTTCGCGGTGGCGATGGCGTGCATCGCCGTGGTGTGGGCGGTCGTCGTCCTGGCGCGAGTCGAGCAGCCGTCGACGTCCGGGACGACTCCGCCCGGCGGCCTGCCTCTCGACCCGACCTGAACGCTCGACTCAGGGTGGAGCGTCACCAGCGTCGGCCAGTACCGCGCCAATGCCTTGCGACCCCATCCGATGCCGAAAATCCCGGACCGAGTATCCCGTCACCACCGCCGCGCGGCGGGCCCGTACGGTGGCCGAGCGCGGGAGACGGAACAGCGGTCCGGTCTCTCCGAAATACTGGCCCGCACCGAGGCTCGCCAACGTCTCCCACGAACCGTCATTCCGAGGACGCCCGACCTCGAGGTCGCCGGACTCCACGACGTAGATCAGCTCGCCCCACGAACCCTGCTCGAAAAGGATCTCGCCCGGAGCCAACTCGACGCGCTCGGGATCGCCTTCTCCCATGCCGAACTGCGGAACCATCTCGATCACGCGATCGGCCAGCGGCAACATGCGCTGGTCGTGGGTCGAGACGACCACCACCCGGTCAGCCGTCGCGAGCTCGCGTAACAACCGCAGAATGTCTTCGACCTGCAGATAGTCGAGATGGGCGGTCGGTTCGTCGGCGAGGATCAAGGGCGGATCGAGAGCAAGGGCACGGGCGATGGCGACCCGTTGTTGCTGCCCGCCCGATAGGTCCCCGGGCCGATGGTGGCTGCGATCACCGAGGCCCACCAGGTCGAGCAACTCGTGCGCCCGCTGCCGTCGCGTCCGTCGCGACCGACCCGCCGCCCGCAGAGGGACCTCGACGTTCTCGATCGCCGACAGGCTGGGAACCAGGTTGAAGGCCTGGAAGATGATCCCGACGGTGTCACGGCGATACCCGGTCAAGGCCGCGGCCTCCAGGCCGGGGACTGTGATCTCCCCGAACCGGATCGATCCGGAGGTCGGCGTGAGAATGCCGCCGAGACACGACAGCAATGTGGTCTTGCCACATCCGCTGGGTCCGAGGATGAGCGCCAGCTCACCGGGCTCCACTCGGGCGGAGAGACCGTCGATCGGCCGAATCGTGTAGTCGCCGCTCGAGTACTCGACGACGAGGTCGGAAATTTCGAGCGCGGGCATCACGCACCACCGAACGCGAGCGCCGGACTCACCGTGACGGCTCGCCGCAGTCCCGCGAGGCTGGCCAGGAACCCGACGACGATCGCGACGATCGGCAGAACGACGTAGGCGCTCGGCGGAATCTCGGCCGGGATCGGGAACTGCGGTGCCATAAGGGTCGCGATCACTGCGCCGGCGAGGGCGGCCAGCAGCGAGATCACGACGGCCTGAAATGCGAGCCCGAGCATCAGCGCGGGAGTCGACGTACCGGTCGCCTTGAACACCGCGAAGTCGCGCACCCGCTCGAGTGCCGACAGATACACGATCGATCCGATGATGCATGCCGCAACGATCCAGAGCAGCACCGCGACCACGTCGATCGTCTGGCGACCGGCTCCGAGCGCGGAGAGCAGATCAGTGCGGGCCCGCGCGTTGGTCACGGCCGTCACACCCGGCGGTGCGCGGAACGCGTGTCCGCGCACCGCGATCGCCGTCGCCAGATCGAGTCCGTTGAACGTCGAAGACTGCACTGCATGCAGCGTCAGGAACACGTTCGCAGTACCGCCGTAGAGGCTCGATTTCGGGACAATCCCCACGACGGTGTATCGCCGGCCGCCGATGACCACGCGGTCGCCGATCGAAGCATCCAGGCGACTGCTGACGGCGACCTCGCCGTCGCGACGGGGCGCACGGCCGTCCGTGACCGTCGGACTACCCACGCCGCCGGGAACCGCGCCGATCGTCGTTACGTTCGTGGGGTCATCGACGCCGATCGTGTTGTGCAGGGCGATGAACGGATCCGCCGCGACCACGCCACGAGCTTTGCGAACCCGACCCAGTGCGGCGCCGGGCACCACCTGGGACGAATTGAACGGGCTTGTCGCACCGGAGGCGACGACCCAACGGTCCGCGTGGACGACGTGGAGCGTCCGGTCCACTTCGACCACGAAAGCGTTCGACAAACCGGCGAGCACCAAAGTCATGGCGAAAACGAGCGCAGTACCCGACACGGCGATCAAGAAGCGGCGCCGACGCCACTGCAAGTCTCGCCACGCCGCGACCAGCATCCCCGTCCTCCTGCCGTTGCCCCGAAGCGGTGCATCCTTCCACGGCGACCGAACGCCGTCCACCGCCAACGTGCGTGGGGGCACGACCCACGAGTCCCGGCACAGACCGGCCGGTCCTATTCGTCGAGTGCGTAGGCCCGAGACGGGTCCTGTGGGCTCTTCAAGCCGATCCGGTGTCCGTCCGGGTCGCACACGATGGCGTAACGGGAGCCGAAGAAGGTGTCCCAGGGTTCGACGCTGCTGCGATAACCGGCCGCGACGACCCGCGCGTGCGCGTCGTCGACCGCCTCCCGACTCGGCACGTTGACGTCCACCACTGTCGACCCCGCGCCCGGCCCCGAGTACGCCGGATCCCAGAGCCGCGCGAACTCCGGCTCGTGCAGAACGAGGTTCATGCCGTTGGGGAACGAGAGCAGGGCCGCCTTGGGATGCCTCGGGGTCGACTGCCACCCGAGCAGACCCCAGAACTCCTTCGCCCGCGCGAGATCAGTCACAATCAGATTCACCTGGGCCAGGCCGTCCATCCACCCATCCTGGTGGACCACGCCTGGCGTGGCCAGTCGCGTACAGCCCCGAGACGATCGACCGATCCGGTTCTTCGAGCATCTCACTGGACCCGTCCAGCTCACGCGCCACGTGTCCATGGACACCGAGCAGGCGTCCCCTCACGCCGGGACTGCGGGCTATTCAGCTCGCTTCGCCACGGTCAAGACCGCGAGATGGTGGACGGTGAGCCTCCCTCCTCCGTCCTCGATGCGACGCCTGACTCGTCCGAGCAGGTCCGCCTGGGCCTTGAGTGTCAACTGCTTCACTCCCGACTGGGTTGACAAGTTGGCCACGTACTCATCGGCAGTGAGTGACACGTCGAACGGGTGGCGGGTAACCGTCGCCCCTTGGAACACCCCGGACGCCTCTACGGCCGATCCGTGATCACCGACCAGCTCCGGATGTTTCGTCGCAGGGTCCACGCGTCCCGCCCCGACGGCAATCCAGTCGTCCTGCACGTCCCACCAGAAGCGGTCCGCGTACCCGGGAACGACGACTGGAGTCGAGAGGACAGCCAGATGCCCGGCCGGGTGGAGCACGGCAGCCGCCTTCACGAACGCAACGTCGGGATCAACCCAGTGGAACGAGTTGCACGCAAAGACGGCGTCGAACGCCGCTCTGCCCGCGTCCCACCGTTCGAAGGAGGTCGTCGATATCACGACGTCCGAGAACCGCGAGAGGTTCCGGCTCGCTCGCTCGGCGAGGCGAGGGTCGGTCTCCAGCGCTCGGATTCGTAGACCGCGCTCGGCCAGGGGTCGGGTCGCGTGACCGGTGCCGGGACCAATCTCGAGGACCGCTGACCTGGGCGGGAGCCGGGCGAGGCGAGTGAGATCGTCAAACGTGACATCCGGAGCGACGGGTCGAGTGCGGTCGAAGGCGTCGACGTCGTCGCCGAAGCGGACACGAAACAGATCTCGCGGTCCCGACTCCCAGGGATGACCCGAACCATGGCTCACTGGATCACAATGCCCCAGCACGCCGGATCGCGGGGGAGAAGCGCAGTGAGCTGCCGTCGCGACACGAAGACAGCTTGCCCGACCACCCATCCCGGCTGCATGGGCGTCGATGCGCGCCCGTGAGAGAGCGGCCTGTCGGTCACACCAAGCTGCTGGCCCAGGCGCGATGGAGTTCCGCGTAGCGGCCGGTGCCGCCGATGAGGTCGGCGGGCGCACCGTCCTCGACGATGCGGCCGGCGTCGACGACCACCACGCGGTCGGCGATCTCGACCGTGGTGAGGCGGTGGGCGATGATGATCGCGGTGCGATCTGCGAGCAGCGTCTGCAAGGCGCGCTGGACGAGACGCTCCGACGGAACGTCGAGCGATGACGTCGCCTCGTCGAGGATCAGCACCGCCGGGTCGGCGAGGAACGCACGCGCGAACGCGACCAGTTGTCGCTGACCGGCGGAGAGTCGCGCGCCCTTCTGGTGCACGTCGCTGGCGTAGCCGTCGGGGAGGCAGCTGATGAACTCGTCGGCACCGATTGCGCGTGCGGCCGCTTCGACCTCGGCCAGCGTGGCGTCGGGCCGTCCGAGCCGAATGTTGTCGGCGACGGAGCCGGCGAACAGGAAGTTCTCTTGGGTGACGGTGCTGATGGCACGCCGAAGGTCCGTTTCCGACAACGACCGTAGGTCGATACCGTCGAGAGTGACCGCCCCGGCCGTCGGATCCCAGAACCGTGCGGCGAGCCGAGCGATGGTCGTCTTGCCCGCGCCGGTGGCGCCCACGAGCGCGACGGTCTGGCCGGCGGGGATCGCGAGGTCGAGTTGGTGGAGCACGGTGCGCTCGCGGTAGCCGAACACGACCCCGTCGAAGTCCAGTGCACCCGACGCTGCGGCGAGAGGTACGGGACTCGTCGGCTCCTGCACGCTCGGGGTCTCGTGCAGCACGCCCGAGAGCTTCTCGAGCGCGGCGGCCGCGGCCTGGAACAGGTTGTAGAACTGGCTGAGCTCCTCCATCGGCGAGAAGAACTGCCGCAGGTACAGCAAGAACGCGGTGAGTACGCCGACCGTCATCTGCCCGTTCAGGACGAGAGTCGCGCCGACGCCGAGCACCACCGCCGACATGAACCGGCCAATGAACTGCACCGAAGGTCCGTACACCGCGCCGAGCTGTTGCGACCAGTAGTTCGCGCCCCGGTAGCGATCGTCGAGGTGGTCGAAGATCTCCTGGTTGCGCGCCTCGCGCCGGTACGCGTGCACTGCGTGGATTCCACCGAGGCTCTCGACGAAGTGCACGATCACGAGTGCGACTGCCTCCCGAGTCGCCCGGTAGGCCCGCTCGGCCCGCGTGCGGAACCACCGGGTGATGACGAACAGCACCGGGAACGCCGCCAAGGTCACCAACGCAAGCCGCCAGTCGAGGAGCAGCAGCGCGATACCGATGCCGACGAGCAGGCAGCCGGAGATCACCAGGTTAATGAGGCCGTCGCCGAGCAAGTCGGCGATGGCTTCGACGTCCGACGTCTGGCGGGAGATGACCCGGCCCGAGGTGTAGCGCTCGTGGAACGCGGTGCTGAGCCGCTGGAAGTGCACGAACAGTCGACGGCGGATGTCGAGCACCACGTCCTGGCCCACCCGTCCGAGGAGCAGGAGAAAGCTGTTGTACGTGACCGCGGCGATGAGCGTGACGACGAGCAGGCCGACGACGGTGAGCATGAGCGGGCGTACCGATCCGCTGCCACCGTGGAGCAACGGTGGGATGCCGTCGTCGATGCCGATCTTGATGAGCCACGGCACCGCGAGGCGCGCCGCCGTCGCGAGAGACACCAGGACCGCGGCCCCGAACACCGACCGTCGATGCGGGCGCACGAGGTCGCCGAGGAGCGCACGACTGCGCGACCGCAACAGGCCCGCGAGCCCACCCTCGACCTGCTCCTCGTCCTCGGCCTTGACCCCCCGCCAGCCGTCGACGATCTCGTCGCCGGTGACGTCGATCGCGACGCTCGGATCCACGTCGTGGACCGGATCGGGTTCGAGACTCATGCGGTATCCCCGACGGTGGCGGCTTCCTCACTCAGCACCGCGCGGTAGCGCGGCTCGTGCGCCATCAGGTCCCGGTGGGTACCGGTGGCCACGAGGCGGCCGTGGTCGAGCAGCACCGCCCGGTCGGCCAGCGCGATCGTCGACGGGCGGTGCACCACGATGAACACCGTCGAGTCGGAGAGCACTGGGCGCAACGCGGCCGACGCCTGCGCCTCGGTGTGGACGTCGACCGCGGAAAGCGGATCGTCGAGCACCAGGACCCGGGGCCGCCCGATGACGGCGCGGGCGAGCGCGAGCCGTTGGCGTTGCCCCCCTGACAGCGTCAGGCCCTGCTCGCCGATGCGCGTCTCGAGCCCCCACGGCAGGTCGAGCGCAAAGTCGGCCTGCGCGATCCCGAGCGCGGCCTCGAGTTCGGCGTCGGTTGCGTCGTGTTTGCCCATCAACAGGTTCTCGCGTACCGACGCCGAGAACAGCGACGGATCCTCGAACGCGAACGCGACGTTCGTGCGCAACGTGCGCAGCGTGAGGTCGCGCAAGTCGACGCCGTCGAG
>JBDUBS010000278.1:0-2197 GCA_040003875.1 Acidimicrobiia bacterium
TGGAGTCACGAAGAATGAGTGCGATCGACACTAACTCGGCGCTCGACGGAGCACCCCATGCCGGGTCCATCGGACGGATCACGACCACCGGAGTTGTGACCCAGTTGCGCGACCCCGGGATCCACGGCGCAGAGAAGCTTGCAGTCGGCGCCGACGGGGCGCTCTGGTTCACCACGATCGATGCCATCGGACGCGTGACCACCTCCGGTGTCATCACGCTGTTTCCCGCATCTCCGGCGCACGGCATCACCGCTGGACCCGACGGTGCAATCTGGTTCACGACCTACTCGGGCGCAGTTGGTCGTGTCGCCATGAATGGGGCGATGACGTCCTTCTCGCTCGGCGGACAGAGCGCGTTTGGCGGAATCACCACTGGTCCCGATGGCGCGCTGTGGTTCCCCATGGGCGAATCCATCGCTCGCATGACGACGGCGGGCGCAATGACGAGCTTCCCGGTGTCGCGTTCCCAGGTGGACAGGATCGCCGTGGGCCCAGACGGCGCCCTCTGGTTTACCGGGTTCCGCTCGATCGGCCGGATCACCACGGATGGCGCGGTCTCGACGGCCACGCTCGTACGACGTCAGGTTTCGAGCCTCGTCGTTGGTCCCGACGGTCATCTGTGGGGTACGGGCGCCGACCAGTTGCTCCAACTGGACACCAGCGGGATCACGAAAGCATTGGTGCCGGCGATCGCCAACCCCGCCGATCTCGCGGCCGGCCCCAACGGCGAGTTGGTCGTGATGAACTACGGAGGTTCCTTCGGATCCTTCCTCGGCAGTGGAGCGCCATTTTCTTCGCGTCCGGAGGGCATCGACAGCCCGTCGGCGGGAGTCACCGGTCCCGACCGTGCGTTCTGGGTGGTCAACGGTCCGAACGAGATCGCGCGATGGCACGGGAGCGTCCTGTCTCGATTCTCGAGCAGCAAGGTGTACGAACCGCAGGCCATTGCGGTCGGACCGGACCGCCGCATTTGGTACGCGAACAACGACAAGTCCCTCGGACGCCGCAATCCCGACGGCACCTTCAACCTGTTCAAGATCACGGCTCGCGCGCGTTCGATGGTCGCCGGTGCAGACGGTGCACTCTGGTTCACCACGGGTGGGAGTCTCGGCCGGATCACCCCCGCGGGAGTCGTAACGGAACGGATCGTTCACCGCGGAGCGGGCAAGGTGATACGGGACGCCAAGGGCGCGGTGTGGTTCGCGAGCGACGGGGCACTGATCCGGATCGAGGGTGATGGTTCGCTGTCGACCTTCCCCGTGAGTGGGATGTCGGGGACCTATGACATCGCTGCTGGTACCGACGGTGCGATCTGGTTCCTGGATGGCACCGGTAGTCGCGTTGGTCGTCGCAACCAAGCGGGCGGGATTTCGTACTACGAGCTGGGGATGCGATTCGCTCAGAAGCTGGCGCCGGGGGCGGACGGAGCCATGTGGTTCGCCGGCGGCGCCGGCGTCGCACGAATGACGCCTCCCGGCCCGGTCGTCTTCCGGCACGCGAGTGTCGGCGCGGCGACGGTGGTCGAGGGCGATGACTGGTCCCGACGGATGCCGGTCAACGTGACGCTGGACGCGCCGGCGGTAGTGCCGATCGTGGTCGGGGTTGGTCTCGGGAACGCGGGAAATACGAACCCGGCGGACCTACAAGCCGGCACGGGCACGGCGCTCTTCCTTCCGGGCGATACGTCGGCGACCACATCCTTCATCGTCAATGGGGATCGCGGCATCGAGCCGGACGAGCATTTCGTCATCCACGGCCGGGTGGCGAGCGGTACTGCTCACATGGGCCAGAAGGATTCACAGGGCACGATCCTGAACGACGACCCGCCGGCACCAAGTCCGATGCTGTCGATCGGTGACGCTTCGGTCGTCGAAGGACGTTCCGGAACGCGGCGCCTGCGCGTCGCGGTGACGTTGTCCAACATTGCCCAGCAACCCGTCCGGGTGCACTGGACCACGGTGCCGCTCGACTCGGGGAGCGCGAGCGAGTACCTCGGTGCGAGCGGCGTGCTCGAGCTGCCGGCCGGTGCCACCGAACGGGACCTGACCGTGCTGATCAAGGGCGATACCAAGGTGGAACCCGATCAGCGATTCATGATCTGGCTGTCGTATTCCGAGAACGCCCCGATCCGTCGGACTGCCGGCACTATGACGATCATCGACGACGACTGAGTGCAGCTCACCTGCTCGGCTCGGGA
>JBDUBS010000241.1:0-2196 GCA_040003875.1 Acidimicrobiia bacterium
CGAGACGATGATGTGGAGAATCAGGATGATCGGGGTCACGGGTTCTGCTCCTTGACGGTCGGGCCGGAATCTACTCCCCCCGGTAGGCCAAACGAGTCCCACCGGCAGATTCAGTCCGGGCGTTAGCTGCGGAAACGGATGATTCGGGCAAAATCCTCGGGATCGAGTGACGCGCCGCCGACGAGCGCACCGTCGATGCCCGGACGCTCCATCAGTGCGCCGATGTTGCCGGGCTTCACCGAACCGCCGTACTGGATGCGGACCTGCTCGGCGGTGTCGTCCCCGGCGATTCCGGCGACCGCGGCGCGGACCACTGCGATGGTGGCCTCGGCGTCCTCCGGAGTGGCGTTGCGGCCCGTACCGATCGCCCAGATGGGTTCGTACGCGATCACGGTTCTCGCAATTTGTTCCTTCGCGACACCGGCGAAGCCAGCCCGGACCTGACGCTCGACTTTGGCGTCGGTCTCGCCCGCTTCACGTTCATCGTGGGTCTCGCCACAGCACAGGATCGGCGTCATGTTGTGCTTCCAGATGGCCTTGACCTTCTGGTTGACCATCTCGTCGGTCTCGCCGAAGATCTCACGCCGCTCCGAGTGGCCCGCGATCACGTACTTCACGGTGAGCTTGGCGAGCATGGCCGGGCTCACCTCGCCGGTGAACGCGCCCTGTTCCTCCCAGTGACAGTGCTGGGCTCCGAGCGCCACCGGGATGTGGTCCGAGTCGATGGTGGTCTGGACCGAACGCAGGTCGGTGAAGGGCGGGCAGAGCACGACGTCGACCCCGTCGGTGTCTTTCTTGTCGAGCAGGTACGAGAGCTTCTGGGTGAACTGGATGGCCACGAAGTGGTCGTGGTGCATCTTCCAGTTAGCCGCGATTATCGGCGTCCGGCCGCCGTTCGATGGGTCGGTCATCTGATTCCCTTTCGGAGTGCTTCCAGGCCCGGGAGATCGCCGTGCTCGATGAGTTCGAGGGATGCGCCACCACCGGTGCTCACGTGGTCGATCTCCCCCGCGAGGCCGAACTGCCGTGCTGCCGCCGCACTGTCGCCACCGCCGATGATCGTGAACCCGGAGCAGTCGGCCACCGCTTGGGCAACGGCCCGGGTTCCTGACGCGAACGGCGTCATCTCGAAGACGCCCATCGGACCGTTCCAGAGGACCATCCGCGCTTCGGCGATCTCGTCCGAGAAGATCGCGGCGGTTTCGGGGCCGATGTCGAGGCCCTTCCACCCGTCGGGGATCCGGGTCGCACCGACGATGCGAGTGGGGGCCGATTCGCTCATCTCCTCGGCGATCACGACGTCGACCGGGATTCGCACACGGCCGGTGTCGAGCAGTCGCTTGCAGTCCTCGATGCGTTCGGGTTCCAGCAGCGAATCGCCGATCGAGTGGCCCTGGGCCGCGAAGAACGTGAACGCCATCGCGCCACCGACCAGGATCGTGTCGCAACGTTCGAGCAGCGCCTCGATCACGCCGAGTTTGTCGCTCACCTTCGATCCGCCGAGGATGGCCACGAAGGGGTGCTTCGGCGACTCGAGCATTCCCGAGAGGACCTCGACCTCACGTTCGAGCAGACGACCGGCCGCGCTCGGGAGCACCACCGGTGGCCCGACCACCGAGGCGTGCGCACGATGACACGCACCGAACGCATCGTTCACGTACGCGTCGACCGGCTCGGTGAGCGACACGCAAAAACCCGGGTCGTTGGTCGTCTCGCCCGGGTCGAAGCGCAGGTTCTCCAACATCATCACGTCGCCCGCACGCAGGCTCGCCTGCATGGAGTCGGCCGTGAAGCCGACGACTTCCGGGCAGAGCTCGACGGTCAGGTCGAGCAACTCCCCGAGCCGCGTGGCCACGGGCGCAAGCGAATACTGGGGGTCCGGCGTGCCCTTCGGTCGCCCCAAGTGACTGCACATCACGACGGCCGCACCGTGGTCTCGCAACCAGTTGATGGTAGGCAGCGCGGCGGTGATCCGCAGGTCGTCGGTGATCGCACCATCGCGCATCGGCACGTTGAAATCCGCCCGCAGGAGGACCCGCTGGCCCTCGAGGTCGGGCAGCTCTTCGAGGCGAGGTACTCCGCCTGGCATGTGATGTCCCCGGTCCGGAGGGTTACTGGGCGCCGATGAAACCGACGAGGTCGACGAGGCGGTTCGAGTAGCCCCACTCGTTGTCGTACCAGCCGAGCACCTTGACC
>JBDUBS010000176.1:0-7298 GCA_040003875.1 Acidimicrobiia bacterium
CCCCCACGAAGACGGCGGCCGTCGCGGCGAGCGGCCAATCGTCGGTGAGCAGGCCGTAGCCGGCGACCACCCAGGCGAGACTCAACACGACGGGCAGGCTGTCGTGCACCATGGCGACGAACGCGAACCGTTCGACGCCGGCCCACCACGACACGACGACGGCCGCCAGTATCCCCACGACTCCCCACATCACCACGGCCACAGGCGCACCGTACCGACTCCGACGCCGTCAGCCCTCGGAAATCGACGCCACGTGCCGCACGGCCTCGCCGCACCGGGCTCGCGATCAGGTGGGGCCGGCCGTCCGCGCGAGGGCGACCGCCGCGTGCAACGCGATACCGACCATCATCGAGTCTTCGTCCAACATCATCCGATTCGAGTGCACCGGCGGCGCGGTGCTGGGACGCTGATCGACCGGGCAGGTCCCGAGGAAGACCATGGCGCCGGGCACACGCTCCAGGACGTAGCTGAAGTCCTCCGCGCCCATCATCGGGCTCGGCATGTCGATCACCGTCTCGGGCCCGCGCAGGTCACGCGCCACGTCTTGCACCCACGCCGAGATCGTCGCGTCGTTGATCGTGACCGGGAATCCGTCGTCGATCTGCAGCTTCGCGGTGGCACCGTGTGCGGCGGCGATCCCGTCGGCCAGCCGTTGCAGCTCCGCGTGGACCATCCGGCGCGTGGCCGCCGAGACCGCCCGAATCGTCCCGTGGATACGGGCGCGCTCAGGGATGACGTTGTTGGTCGTCCCCGCCGTGATCTGCCCGATTGTCACCACGGCCGGTTCGAACACGTTGACCTTGCGCGTGACCATCGTCTGAATCGCGAGCACGATCTCGCACGCCACCGGAATGGGATCCAACGCCTGGTGCGGAGCGGACGCGTGACCACCCCGACCGACGACGGTAATCGTCAGTACATCGGCCGACGCCAGTAACGGGCCGGCCTTGGTAGCGACGACGCCGTGAGGCAGGTTCGGCGTCTGATGAATCGCGAACGCGACGTCGACCGGCGCGCCGGCGGCGTCGAGCACCCCCTCCTCGATCATCACTCGGGCGCCGTGATGGCCTTCCTCCCCGGGCTGGAACATGAAGATGACGCGCCCGGACAAGTCGGTCTCGTGCGCCCGGAGCAAGCGCGCCGCACCGACGAGCATCGCGACGTGCGCGTCGTGGCCGCAGGCATGCATCGCGCCGTCGACCGTGCTCTCGAACTCGAGTCCGGTGGATTCAGGGAGCGGCAGTGCATCCATGTCACCGCGCAGCAGGACCGTGGGTCCGGGACGGCCGGTGTCGAGCACCGCGGTGACACTCGAGAGCCCGGATCCGGTCGAGACCTCGAGTCCGAGACCGTCGATCGCGGCGAGGACGGCCTCCTGGGTTCGGGGGAGGTCGAGCCCGAGTTCCGGGTAGCGGTGCAGGTCCCGGCGCAGGCGCACCGCGTCGGGCAGGAGCGCCTCGGCCTCGGCGAGGAGCGTCATGTTGTCGTCCATCCGGCGAGGGTAGCGACGCCCGGCACCGAGCGGGGCGGGCTACCGGTGCTCGGGTTGATCGGGCGCGTCTGCCGTTGCGTCGGGCCGTAACGCCATCACGTGGCGGTGCAGGTCCTCGAGCAGATCGGTGTTGCACTTGATCGCCTGGGTGAGCGCGGTGTTCTCCTGCACCAGGGCCTTGAGGTCGTCAGTGTTGCGCTCCGTGTGGAGCGCGATCTCCGACGAGGTCGCGTCGGCGCGTTTCGCCGCGATGAGCAACGCCGCAGCTTGGACCCCGGCGAGCATCGAGAGGAACAGGTTCAACAAGATGTACGGATACGGGTCGAACCCGTGCTTCCCGTGGTCGCCGCCCAGGTAGAGCAACGAGTTGACGATCGCCCAGGCGATCATCACCGCGAAGAAGCCGAAGACGAACGGCCACGACCCCATCGTGTTGCGCATTCGGTCGGCGGCGCGTTCACCCATGGTCAGTTGATCGCCCGACCGTACCCCGGGGTGTTTGTGCCAGTTGGATCGCGATGGCCATGCTCGCATCGCGAGATCGTCCCACGCGGCCAGGCCGGCGTCACGCCCATCGGCGCGTGCCGGCCCGGTGCGGTCAACCGTGACTGTTTCCGTGGCCGTCACTATTTCCGTGGCCGTCACCGTTCCCGTGGCCGTCACCGTTCCCGTGGCCGTCACCATTTCCGTGGCCGTCACCGTTCCCGTGGCCGTCACCATTTCCGTGGCCGTGCGAGCGGTCGGGGTTGAGGAACTCGAGCACCTGCTGGAACGTCGGCCGGTTGGTGACGCGGAAGGTGTCGGGGATCAGCCCGGGCGTGAAGTTGAGCCGCCGGGCCGCACTGCGCCACGTGGCGGGATCGGTCGAGCTCTGGGCCGCGGCCAGTCCCGAGGCCACCTGGGCCACGACCGACCACAGCGACGCCCGGCAATCCGAGAGCGATCCGTTGCCGCAATAGCGCAGGTTGAACGGACCCTCGACGGCTTGGCCGAGCAGCGTCCGCAAGTCCTTGTCCACGTAAGACTCCCCGGACAGTCCGCCGAGCCCGCGGATGGAGTCGAGCGCCGCGGTCGAGGGGCCGAAGACCGGTCGCATCACCGCGTCCGCGATCGGATTCCAGAGCGCGTTCATCACGGTGGGGCCGGCGTCGTCGTACTGGCCGCTGTTGTCGGCATCGAGCACCGGTGCGTCGCGCGACACCCAGTCGTCGAGCACCTGGACCGTCTGCGCGGCGAGCGCGCTCGGCGCCGGACCGCCGTGCAGCACCTGGCTGATCACGGGCCAGACCGGCGCGCGCACGTCCTCGGTCGCCGCCCGATTCATGACCCCCACATCCTGCGCGAGCGTGACGCGGTTGGCGAACTGATTGAAGAGTTCGACGCGATGGACCGACCCGTAAGGATCGTCGTCGCCGTGCATGAACCCGGGAGCCGACTGGTTGTTCCAGTTGAGCAGGAGGCCGTCGGGGCCGGCGGCCGCGTGGGGATGCTGCGACTCGCTCAGGAACCCTCGCCACTCGTAGTTGCCGGTCCCGTTCGTCGGGAGTCGACGGTCCAGACCGGGTGCGCGGACCGGGAGCAGTCCGGAACTGAAGTACGCCGTGGCACTCCGCGACGCGTACGCCCAGTTGAAGGTGAACCCGAACTGGTTGGCGATGTTCCAGAACTTGCTGGGAGTCGTGGCCTTGCCCTCGGTCATGTCCTTCAACGCGCCGAGGTTGAGACCGTCACGACCGAAGGTGGAGCGCTTGCGGGTCAACGCGATCGGCTTGCCGTCCGACGTCGCAGTTCCGATCATCGGCCCGTGCACCGACACCGGGTACCGCAGTTCGACCCCGTTGAGGGTTCCGGCGTCGAAGGTGTCGAACGGCCGGCACACGCCGTTGAACATGTAACTGGTGGACGCCCGGGTCGGGGGCGACCCGTCGGCGTTGCACAACTGCTCGGCGAACACGTCGCGCACGTCGTGGTTGGCCGACGTGAGGCTCCACGCGTAGTCACGCGTGCGGCCGATGAGGAGATACATCGCCATGCCCGGGACCGCGACCCCCTGGGCCTCGATGCCGGGACCGGTGAGGTGGATCTGCTGCACGATCTCCGGGTAGTAGTAGCCGAGCTGCGGTCCCATGACGGCGAGGGTGTTCCCGCTGCGGGAGCGGCTCGGGTCGACGACGAGGAAGTTCGACGCCTGCTTGGCCGGCACCGGTCCGGCGGCCGGATAGGTCGGGACCTCGGCCGCGGCCTGCGAATCAGGCGGTCCGACCAGCGGGGTGGACGGCGACGCGACCCGACTCGACGCAACCAGAGACGCCGCGGCCGACGGTGCCCCGCCATTCACGGTCGAGGCCGCGGGCGAGGCGGCAGGCGCGTGGGGGTCCAGCGAGATGACCGAACCCTCGTCGATCTTGACCGCACCCGTGACCGGACCGCCCGTGAGCACCGGGTAGTCGAACCGTTGCTTGAGCGTGGTCGGTGCTTCAGGGTCGTTGAACAGCATTGCGTCGTTCCAGGCCTGGGTGCCCCGCACGGCCCCGAGGTGGTTCTGCAGGTTGCTGAGGAACTCGGCGTTCGATGCCTCAGCACCGCCGCCGGCACCGAAGATCGACCCGATGAACGCAGTGGTGGCGACGACGTCGTTCACCGTCGCCGGCGCCTGGTCGGATCCGCTCGCCTGGAAGTACGCGGTCATGCCGTCGGCCTCGGCCTGCAGATCGGCCACCAGCTCGCGACCCTTGTCACCGTACGTGTCGATGAGAAGCTTCACCTGGTCGGTGACGAGTTGCTCGGTCGCGGCGCTCGGCACGAAGGTCTGACCACCTGTCACGAGCCCGAACGCGTTGATCCCCGGAACGTCGGCGACCGCGACTCGGGCGGGACCGCGTCCGAGCTGGAGGAGCAGGCCGCGGTCGCGCGCCGTCACCCAGCCCGCACCGAAGGCGAGGTCGGCGCGGGTCTGGCCGGTCACGTGCGCCACGCCGTACGCGTCGTATTCGATCTTCGTCCCGGGGCGGCCGGTCGGCTCCAGCCGGGTCGCGCCAACAGGCTGAAAGTCCTCCGGGAGGAAGTACTTGTTGATGTCGGTGTCGGTGACGTGGTCGCGGAGTGGCGTCAGGGCGTCGTAGAGCGGCAGCTGGTTGCGGGACTGGTCCGTCGTCGGGAACCCGCCGTAGTTGCCGGGCGGCAGGATGTAACGGGCCCGGTCGGCGGCACCCTTCGTGGGCGGCCGGAACGGATCGAACGGCTTGCACGAGACGAGGGCGAGCACCCCCACGATTGCCACGACCATGACTCGGCGACGGTTGCGGACGTTCATGTGGCCCCCCGGTGAACCCGCTCAGATCAGAACTGCGGAACCGGACCGTACCCGCGCTGGGCGAATTGTCACAATCCCGAAACCACGCTCCGTGTTGGGATCGGGAGTCAGGCCACCGGCACACCCGGACGGGGCCCGGTCCGGTCTTCGGTCGCCACCGACGGTGCAACGAGCGGCCAGGGGTACTCGCGCTCGTAGGCCTGCGCGACATCGAGCAGCACGGCGTCGGCGTGGTGCGGCGCGAGGACCTGCATGCCGACGGGCAGCCCGCCGATCGTTCCCGCCGGGATCGAGACCGCAGGGTTCCCATAGATGTTCGAGATGATCGTGAGGCCGCCCATGTTGACGAGGTCCGGGAACCGGGCGCCTCCCGCGGCGAGCAGTGCGGGGGGCAGCTTCGGAAAGGCGCCGGCCGCGATCCGCAGACTGGCGAGGAGCCCGCGCACCGCACCCTTCACCGCACGACTGTTCATCGCCCAGTCGGCGATCCCCGACTGGTCCTGGCTCATCACCGCGTCCGCCGGGAACGCGGGCCCGGGGTTGGTTGCCGAGATGATGAAGTCGACCTCACCGAACGCAGCCGCCATGACCTCGTTGGCCTCGATGCGCAGCAGTTCGGCCGCCGCGGCGGTGTTGAGGTTGTACATCGACTGCGAGAGGCGCAGTCCGAACACGACCTCGTCGGTGAGTTCCGACGCGCAGCGCGGCCATCGATCGCCAAGCTCACCGAGGAGGGTCGCGAGATTGCCCATCATCCACTGGAGGGACAGGTTGGGTGGCTCGACGTTCACGTCGGCCTGGACCATGCCGGTCGCAGAAATGAGCTCGGCGGCCGTGGTACGGAGCCGGTCCTCCACACCGGGGTCGAGCGGGACCCCGCCGAGGTTCGGGATCACCGCGACGCGACGGCCGCGCAGGTCGTGGGTACCGAGGCCGGCCTCCCATCCGCCGACGGCGGGGAGCGACGTGGGATCGGCGAGGTGCGGTCCCGCGCAGACGTCGAGATAGCGCGCCGCGTCGCGGACGGACCGGGCCACGTTGCCGACCACGACGGTGTTCGGTCGCATGTACGCGTGGGGGCTGCGGGGGATCCGGCCGAACGTCGACTTGAACCCGAGCATTCCGGTGTACCCGGCCGGGATCCGGATCGATCCGCCGCCGTCGCCGCCCGTAGCCAGGCTCACGATCCCGCCCGCGACCGCCGCCGCCGAACCGCTCGACGAACCACCGACGGTGCGGCCGTGCTGCCACGGGTTGTGGGTCACGCCGTGCAACTTCGTGACCGACACGTTCAGTCCACCGAACTCGCTCGCGGTGGTGGCGCCGACCGGTACCACACCGCCGCGTCCGAGCAGGCGCTCGATGTGATGCGACGTCCGATCGGCGATGCGGTCCCGGTACACCAACGACGCCTCGGTGAAGGGCCAGCCCTCGACCGGCTCCAGCTCCTTGATGCCGGTGGGCACACCGCCGAATGGCTTCGTGAGATCTGCCGCTGCGGCGGCCCGCGTCGCGCCCTCGCGGTCGAGGTACGCGAAGCAGTTGAGGTCGGATGCGTCGATGGCGGCGAACGTCGCATCGAGTTCCTCTACCGGCGACCGCTCTCCGGCGCGGAACGCGTCCACGAGCGAGCAGGCATCACCGGTCCACGGCGTATCGGTCATAGCCGCATCCTCGCACTCGAGCCCCACACGATCCCAACAGGACGGGTCGGTGCGCACCACCGGTCGTCAGGAGCCGTCGAGGTCGGCTTCCCGGCGGTCCACCTCGCGTTGGCGCAGCTCGAGCTCACGCCGCCGCAGGTCCGCTTCCCGCGCGACCAACTCGGCCGCCTTGGCGTCGAGTTCCGCGTCTGGCGCGCCCAACTCCGCGCGGAAACCCGCCTGCTCCGCCTCCCATGACGCCAGCCGTCGGTCGAGCTCCTCTGACCGCCGGTCCGTGATCGAACTCTCGAACCTCGGCTGGTCCTCCGGCCCGACCGCACGACGCGACGGCCCGGCACGCTCGACCCCGGTGGCTGGCCGCCAGTGCTTGTGCATGGGTCGGCCGAGGAGCAGCCACAGGATGGCACCGAGATCGAAGAGCAGGATCACGATCACCAACCAAACACCCTTGGGCAGGTTGCGGTGCAGTTCCGAGTCGGTGGTGATGCAGTCCACGATCGCCCAAATCCAGAACGCGAACACGATGAAGGCGATCACGCCTTCGGCCTCGAACAGCATGGGACCCTCCCCCCTCGAGCGAGAGAAGAGTACGACAGCCGGGAGGGGTCAGGGAACGACGAGAACCTTGCAGTGTGCGTCGGGGTCGGCGAGCGCCGCGAACGCGCCGGCCACGCGGTCGAGCCCCACCTCGCCGGTGATCATCGGCGTCACGTCGATCTCGCCGTCGGCAATGTGATGCAACGTCGCCGTGAACTCCATCGGGTCGTATCCGAGAACGAACTGGATGCTCAGTTCCTTGCTGATCCCGTAGAACGGATTGATCGTGTCG
>JBDUBS010000286.1:0-7296 GCA_040003875.1 Acidimicrobiia bacterium
CACGGTGGCGTGCGGGCAGGGTCACCTGCCCGCGCCATCCTGATCTCGACAGGACTCGGTGACCGTCACGTGACCACGACCACTGCATCACTCTCCGGATCGCAGCGCCCGCCGGGCCTGATGACCGACCGCATCGCGCGCGGGGTCATCTGGGCTGCGGGCGCGCTCGTCCTGGTGATCCTCGCCCTCATCGCATACACGATGCTCTCCGAGGCCATGCCGGCGTTCCGTTCGGTCGGGCTCTCGTACTTCACCTCCGACGTGTGGGATCCGGCCCACCAACGGTTCGGCACGCTCGCGTTCACGTACGGCACCGTGCTCGTGTCGCTGATCGCGGTGGTCCTGGCGGTCCCTGTGAGTATCGGCATCGCGCTGTTCACCACGGAGGTTGCGCCGCGGTGGTTGCGTCGACCGGTCACGTACCTCGTCGACCTGCTCGCCGCGGTGCCATCGGTCGTGTTCGGGCTCTGGGGCCTGCTGGTGTTGGTCCCGGTGCTGCCCGGCTTCTATCAGGGGTGGCACGACCTCTTCTCTGGCGTGCCGGTGCTCGGCGACGTCTTCGATGGCATGCCGGTCTCGGGTCGGGCGTTCATGACGGCGGGGATCATCCTCGCCGTGATGATCACGCCGATCATCACGTCGATCGCACGCGAGACCTTCGCGACGGTGCCCCAGCCGCTCAAGGACGCCGCCCACGCGCTCGGCGCGACACGGTGGGAGATGATCCGGGCATCGGTGCTGCCCCACAGTCGCGGCGGGGTCACGGCCGGCGTGCTGATCGGGCTCGGTCGGGCGCTCGGCGAGACGATTGCGGTAGCCCTGGTCATCGGATCGAGTCCGCAGATCAGCGCAAAACTCTTCGGCTCCGGCGATGCGGCCGCCTCGGTGATCGCGCTCCAATGGGGCGAAGCGACCGACGGTACCTACCGTGCGGCCTTGATCGGCCTCGGCGTCGTGCTGTTCGCAGTGACGCTCGTCATCGGCGTCCTGGCGCGTGTCATCGTCGCCCGCGCCGACCGCAAGACCGCGGGCTCGGCGTGACCGCGACCTTCGGTGACCGCTCGATCACCCAGAGTTCCGCCTCGCAATGGCGCCAGACGAAGAGCGCGCTCGCCATCGCCGGGATCACGCTCGCTCTCGTCGTCGCGCTCGTCCCACTCGTACTCATCGTCGTCTACGTGGTCAGCAAGGGTTGGTCGTCGGTGACCGCGACCGGCTGGTTCACCGACGACATCCCGATCTTCTCGCGCGCCGTCGGACCCGGGATGGGTCCGGCCATCACCGGCACGCTGATGATCACCGGTGCGGCCACGGTGATGGCGGTACCACTCGGAGTGTTGGGCGGGGTGTACCTCAACGAATACAGCGCCGGCAGTCGCTACGGACAGGTGATCCGGTTCTTCGCCGAGGTGATGACAGGTGTCCCCTCCATCGTGATGGGGCTCTTCGTCTACATCGTCTGGGTCCTGCAGTTCGGGCTCTCGGCCTTCGCCGGCGCGCTCGCGCTCGCGTGCCTGATGCTGCCGATCGTCATCCGCACCAGTGACGAGATGTTGAAGTTGGTGCCGCGCGAACTACGCGAGTCCGCGTACGCGCTCGGCGGCCGGAAGGCCGGCACGATCGTGCGGGTGGTGGTGCCGGCCGCAGCACCCGGGATCATCGGCGGCGCGCTGCTCGCGGTCGCCCGGGCCGCCGGCGAGACCGCGCCGCTCCTCTTCACGATCGGGTTCGTGAACCAAGCGAACAACGACGTGCTGCACGGACCGAACACCGCGCTGTCGACCCAGATCTTCAAGAACGCGATCTCGGTGTATCCGGGGCAGGTCGACCGGGCCTGGGGGGCCGCGCTCACACTGATCGGCATTGTGTTCGTGTTCACGATCCTCGCCCGCATCGCCGCCTCACTCCTGGCCCGAAAGCACCAGCCATGACGTCGACCTCCCTGAATGAGAGCCTGATGGGGACCGCTAACGTTGTGCCGGTGACCGAGCCGATCGACGACGTGGCCGAGCGGCCCGCGCAGATCGTCTTCAATGTGGAGGACGCGTCGGTCGACTACGGAGTCCAGCGGGCCGTGGAGAGTGTCACCCTCGACATCGCGTCCCGCGAGATCACCGCCATCATCGGTCCCTCGGGATGTGGCAAGAGCACCTTCCTGCGGTGCCTGAACCGCATGAACGACTTCATTCCCGGCGCGAAGGTCAGCGGACAGATCAACTACCACGGCGAGGACGTCTACGGCCCGAAGGTGGACGCGGCCGAGGTCCGGCGTCGCATCGGCATGGTGTTCCAGCGGCCGAACCCGTTCCCGAAGTCGATCTACGACAACGTCGCGTACGGTCCGCGGATCAACAAGTACGACGGCAACGTCGCCGACCTGGTGGAGAGCGCGCTGACCCAGGCGGCGCTCTGGGACGAGGTGAAGGACAAGCTCAAGAAGAGCGCCTTCGCGTTGTCCGGCGGCCAGCAGCAGCGCCTGTGCATCGCCCGCACCCTCGCCGTCTCGCCCGAGGTCGTGCTGATGGACGAACCGTGTTCGGCGTTGGATCCGATCGCGACGTCGCGCATCGAAGACCTCATGGTCTCGCTCAAGCGCGAGTACACGATCGTGATCGTGACCCACAACATGCAGCAAGCCGCCCGCGTGTCGGACCGCACTGCGTTCTTCACTACCGACGTCGATGACCAGGGCGCCCGGACGGGACGACTGGTTGAGTTCGACCGTACCAACACCATCTTCACGAGCCCTGCCGATCCCCGCACCGAGGGCTACATCACGGGCCGGTTCGGATGAGCGGCGCGAGCGGGATGACGATCGGTGGTGCGAGTGCGCGGCGGGGCCGCCCGGCCCGGTCCGCAGGACCAAGAGGGCACAACATGAGCGCGACGGGCGTCCGATGAACGGCCGACGCCGCGCCTTCGTTCCCGATGATCGGCGTTCCGCTCTCGCCGGGACCGACGATCTCGATCGCCGGCGGCTCGCCGAGGCGCTCGATTCCGTTGGCGATGCCATCGTCGTCGTGGACGCTGCCGGTGAGGCGGTGTTGCGGAACATTGCGGCCGACCGGTTCAACGACGCCCGGCACGCCGACGCCCTGGCGAGCGACGCACTCCACGAATTGCTCGACCGGGCCCGGGCAGGTGAGGAATGCTCGCGCGAACTCCAGCTCTACGGACCACCCGCCGAGGTGTTCTGGATGACCGCGCGACCGCTGTTGGCAGAGGGTCGCCGACTCGGTGCGGTCGGCCTCGTGCGTGACGTCACCGAAGCGCGCCGCATCGAGACGATGAGGCGCGACTTCGTCGCCAACGTCAGCCATGAGCTCAAGACGCCGGTCGGGGCTTTGGCCGTGCTCGCCGAGACCCTTGGCTCGATCGAGGACCCGACGCTGGCGCGCCAGTTCGCCGAGCGGATTGCCGACGAGGCCACCCGGGTCGGCGCCATCGTCGACGACCTGCTCGACCTCGGCGCGATCGAATCGCAGGCGGCATTCCGGGGCTCGGTGTCGGTCGCCGAGCTGGTGGAGGCCGCGATCGAACGGGTCGCCGCCGCCGCCGCCGCATCCGGTCACACCATCCGCGTGACCGCCTGCGACGCAGTGGTGCACTGCGACCGACGCCAGATGGTGAGCGCGCTGGCCAACCTCCTCGACAATGCGGCGAAGTATTCCGAATCCGGTACCGAGATCGCGATCTCAGCCCGCGCCGCCGATGGTTGGGTCACCTTCGAGGTCTCCGACCAGGGGGTCGGAATCCCGTCACGCGACCTCGACCGCATCTTCGAGCGGTTCTACCGCGTCGACCGGGCCCGGAGTCGGACGACGGGCGGGACGGGCCTCGGGCTCGCGATCGTCCGCAACGTCGCGCACGCGCACGATGGCGACGTCACGGTCGATTCGAGTGAGGGCGAGGGATCCGTATTCCAGTTGCGTATACCGGTCGTCGCCACCGTCACCGCGCAGTTCACCGAGGACGCGACATGACCGACCCGCCGTTGATCCTGGTCGTCGACGACGAGGCCTCGTATCGCGACGCACTCTCGGTGGCGCTGAGCGCCGAGGGATTCCTGGTCGAGACTGCGGCTGACGGGGTGGAGGCACTCGAACGATTCGAGGCGTCGCGCCCGGCGCTGATCCTGCTCGATGTGATGTTGCCGCGCGTGTCGGGGATCGACGTGTGCAGGGAGATCCGGACCAAGTCACGCGTCCCCATCATCATGGTCACGGCTCGCGCGTCGGAGATCGATGCGGTGGTCGGGCTCGAAGTCGGTGCAGACGACTACGTCGCGAAGCCGTTCCGCCTGCGCGAGCTGGTGGCACGCACCCGTGCCGCCTTGCGGCGGGGGACCGCAGACGCACCTGTGGACGAGGACCGAGACGAGTTCGTCACCGTCGGCGACGTCGCGGTCGACCTCGGCCGGCACGAGGTCAAGCTGCGAGGTGAGCTGGTGGCCCTGCCGTTGAAGGAGTTCGAGTTGCTCGAACTCCTCATGTTCAACGCCGGCCGCGTGCTCACCCGCGATGTGTTGATCGATCGCGTGTGGGGGCCCAACTACTTCGGTGACACCAAAACTCTCGACGTCCACATCAAGCGGCTGCGATCCAAGGTCGAGGACGATCCGTCGGTGCCGACCCGCATCGTCACCGTGCGCGGCGTCGGGTACCGCTACGAGCGGGTGTAGCGACTCGTCCTAGGACGGCAGGAGGTCGTCGTCGATTGCGGTGAGGCCCTCGAGCCATGCCGACGCGTCGAGCTGTCCATCGGTCGCCTCGGCGCGACGGGGCGCGAGTTCGGCCATGACATCGAGGATGGCGGGCGGCGCCGGGGGGGATACCGCGACCGGCACGACCGGTGCGGTGTCCGGGGTGGTGACCGCGACCGGTGCAGCGTCGACGGGCGCGGCTGTGAACCGGGCCGGAGCCTCGGGCACGGGCGGCGCCTTGACCTGCGCGGGCGGAAGTGCGGTCTCGGTCTCGTCCGCAGCCTTGGGGCCCTTGCCCATCATGTCGGAGAACTTCATGTCACCTTCGCCAATGCTTCCTCGTAGTCCGCGTGCGCACGGGGCGACGCGATACCGGCCGATTCGAACTTCGCAGTCACCTTGGCGTCGCGGTCGATGACGAACGTTCCCCGGTTCGCACAGCCGAGCTGCTCGTTGAACACGCCGTAAGCCTTCGCGACTGCGCCGTGGGGCCAGAAGTCCGAGAGGATCGGGAACGTGAACCCCTGCTGCTCCGCCCACTGCGCCTGCGCGTGGCGGGTGTCGCAACTCACGGCGAGCACCGCGGCCCCGGCGGTCTCGAAGGCGGATGGATCGTCACGGATCTCGCAGAGTTCGCCCTGGCAGACGCCGGTGAACGTGAACGGATAGAACACGATGACCACCGGTTGTTTCCCCTGGTAATCGGACAGGCTGACGTCGTTGCCGGCCTGGTCCTTCAGGGTGAATCCTGGGGCGGTCTGCCCGATCTCGACGCTCAAAGCTTGCTCCTGGATCGTGATACGACGATCGCAGTGTACGGGTTGGCACGAAACCTGACTCGGCTCCGTTCGGGGGATTTCTGTCGTGAGGCGTTGTCGACCGGCAGGCGCGCCTGCTTGAGCCTCAGGTCGGTGGCGATACGTAATGGGCCGACCGGATCGTCCCTTCCGTCACCGTCAGTTTCCACATGCTGGCCTTCGCGAGTCGGTCGTCGTCGAGCGGGATGCCGCGCCGGGCGATCAACGTGAGGACGTCACCGATCACATCGCCGTGGGAGCACAACACCGTCGCTCCGGTCGCCGCTTCGATGATCGCCATCGCCCGTGCAGGGCCGGACCCTTCGCCCAACGCGCGGTCGAGTTCCACCTCGACCCGCATCGCCCGGGCGAGCGGTTCCACCGTTTGCACACAGCGGGTGTACGGACTGCTGATGATGGTCGTGATGGCGGTCGTGGAATGGACGGTGGCGAGCCGTTCCGCTTGGGCCCGGCCCTTCTTGGACAACGAGCGCTCGTCATCGTCGACGACCCCGCGGGAACCGGCGTCGGCATGGCGCAACAGGAAGCAGGCGGTGGTCGTCGCCTTGGTCATGTGACCGAGCCTGCCGTTGCCCGTTCCATGAGCTCGCGATGGGCGTCGATCCCGGCGACCGTCGGCACGCGGTTCCACTCGCCGCTGCCGTCGAGCTCCCAGACCTGGGTGTCGTCCGCCAACTCGAGCTCGAGCATCTCGGCCAATCGTTGACGCAGCTCGGGGGCTCGCACCGGCACGATCGCTTCGACGCGTCGGTTGAGGTTGCGCGGCATGATGTCGGCGGACCCGATGAGGTATTCCGCGGTTTCGGCGTCGGCACCGAAGCGAAACACTCGCGAATGCTCGAGGAACCGGCCGAGGAGCGAGCGCACGCGGATCGTTTCGGAGAGGCCGGCGACGCCAGGCCGCAAACAGCAGATCCCGCGTACGAGCAGATCGATGGGAGTGCCGGCCCGTGACGCGGCATACAACGCGTCGATGGCCTCGGGGTCGACGAGCGCATTCATCTTCATCACGATGCGGCCGCTGGGGCCGAGCGCGGCTTGCTTCTCGATCCGCTCGAGCACACCTTCGCGCAGTCCGTGCGGTGCGACGAGCAGCCGCCGGTACCGACGTGGCCGTGAGTACCCGGTCAGCGAGTTGAACAGTTCGGTGATGTCCTCACCGATTTCCTGGTCCGCCGTGAGGAGTCCGAGGTCCTCGTAGAGGCCGGCGGTGACCGAGTTGTAGTTCCCGGTCCCAACGTGGCAGTAGCGCCGGATCCCGGCGGGCTCGTCACGAACCACGAGCAGGATCTTCGTATGCGTCTTGAGTCCGACCAGTCCGTACACCACGTGCACTCCCGCCTCTTCCAACTCGCGCGCGCGCTCGACGTTGATGGCCTCGTCGAAGCGGGCCTTGACCTCGACGAGCGCGACCACCTGCTTGCCGGTTTCGGCCGCGCGCACGAGAGAGTCGATGATCGCACTCTGTTGCCCCCCGGTGCGGTAGAGCGTCTGTTTGATCGCGAGCACCTTGGAGTCGCGCGAGGCCTGGTCCACGAACTCGGCCACGCTCGTCGCGAACGAATCGTAGGGATGGTGGACGAGGACATCGGTGGACGCGAGGACCCGAAAGATGTTGGGCGGACCCTCATGGCGGGCGAGCACGGACTGGGTCTGGGGCACCCACGTCTCGTCCTTGAGGTCGGGCCGGTCGAGCGCGTACACCGCCCACAGCCCGGCGAGATCGAGCGGCGCGTCGATCACCGTGACGTCATCCGGGGTGAGATCCAGCTCGCG
>JBDUBS010000036.1:0-2186 GCA_040003875.1 Acidimicrobiia bacterium
TGGCCGTCGGTCTCGTCGTCCACCACGCCGAGACCGAGCCAGATCACCGTCTCGGAGCCGGTAAAGCCACGGAGCGCGACCTCGATCTCTGGACGCGACATCGACGGGTTGCGATTGGGATGGAGCAGGCACTCCTCGGTGACGAGCAGTGTGCCCTCGCCGTCGGAGTGGATCGATCCACCTTCGAGCACGAACGGAGCGCGGTAACGCGCGATCCCCAACGCCGAACACACGGCCGCCGCCATCGCGTCGTCGCGCCGCCAGTCGGCGTACAGGCCGCCGCGCTCACCGCCCCACGCGTTGAACTCCCAGTCGACACCACGCTGCTCCCCGTGGTCGTCGACCACGATGGTCGGGCCGATGTCGCGCATCCAGGCGTCGTTGCTCGCGACGGCCAGCACGGTGACGTCGGGACCGAGCATCGCCTGCGCGTCGCCGACGGCCTCGGGAGCGGCCGTGACGGTCACCGGTTCCGACCGCCCGATGACGGCGGCCACCCGAGCGAAGGCCCGTTGCGCGGGCCCGGCCGCTTCCCGCCAGTTGTCGGGCCGCGTCGGCCACGCCATCCAACACCCGTCGTGCGGTGCGAACTCCCCGGGCATTCGAAACCCGTCACCCGCAGGCGTCACCGCGACCATCCCCGAGCGTACCGACCCACCCCCACCCACCCTTCCCCCGACCGATTGTCACTCTGAGGACGGCCGGTTGACCCCGCCGACGTCCACCGTCCTCAAAGTGACAAACGCTCCGTGGGTGGGAACGAGCGAGCACCGGGGATCTGGACTTTCGGGGCCTGTTCTGCAAAAATGGAACAGGTTTCATTTTTGCCGTCGCCCGAAGGGGAGGCCGCGGCAGTCGACGTGGAGGTTGGTATGGAGTTCGGGCTGTTCATGGGTGGGTTCGTGCACGAGGACCTCATGGCCGCGAATCCGAACGCCGAGCACGATCGACTCATGAGCGAGGTCGACCTCGCGGTGGTGGGCGACAAGACCAACTGGAAGTACTCGTGGTGGACCGAGCATCACTTCCTCTGGGAGTACTCCCACATCTCGGCCAACGAGACGATCATGCCGTTCGTCGCGGCAAAGACCGACCGCATGCACATCGGGTCCGGGATCATCAACATCACTCCTCCGGTGAACCATCCTGCGCGCGTCGCCGAGCGGGTCGCGATGCTCGACCACCTCTCCGAGGGTCGCTTCGAGTTCGGTACGGGTCGCGGTTCCTCGACCACCGAGCAGGCCGGGTTCGGCATCACCGACCCCGAACTCACCAAGGACATGTACGACGAGGCCATCGGCGAGTTCAAGTACATGTGGCGCGACGGCACGTACTCACACGACGGGCGCTTTTTCTCACTGCCGGAACGCAACGTGCTCCCGAAGCCGTACGTGAAGCCCCACCCCGCGATGTGGGTCGCCGCCGGCAACCCCGGCACCTTCGAGAAGGCCGGGAAGATGGGGTTGGGTGTCCTGTGTTTCACGGGTGGCTCACCCGAGAAGATGAAGCCGCTGATCGAGATGTACAAGGAAGCGATCAAGGACGCGGACCCGGTCGGCGAGTTCGTCAACGACAACGTCGCGATCACGACGAGCTTCATGTGCCTCGAGGACGACGCCAAGGCTGTCGAGTGGGCGACTCGCTCGGGCAACGGTCGGCAACAGAGCCTGGTCTTCAGGTACCTCGACACGTTCCCGAAGCCCGCGTGGGTGCCGGAGTGGCCGGCGCTGATCGCCGACCCGACGCCCGAGCAGGTCATCGCCGGACGCCAGATGGGCGCCAGCATCGTCGGGAACCCGGAGCAGTGTGCCGACGCGCTGCGGCTCTGGGATGGCACCGGGGTCGACCAACTCATCCTCGGACCGTCGGGCTCCGTCTACCCCCACGAGCTACTGGTGGAGACGGTCGAGTTGTTCGGCAACGCGGTGATCCCGGAGTTCGACACCGATCCGGAGATCTCGACCGACAAGTACAAGCTCGCGGCGGCCGCCCGGGTGTGATCCCCGCGCCACCGTGCGCGCGTGAGTGACCACGGGCACGCAGGTTCTGGTACAGCCCGGGAACACACCAGCGCGTCGGTGCGTTGTTGAGGAATGGCCGACCTCCCCCAAGCCGGCCCCTTCTGACGCCGGTCGAGGCGCAGGACCAGCCCCCTGCCCCGGGTTCCCTGCGCCTCCCGGCGTCAG
>JBDUBS010000643.1:0-7253 GCA_040003875.1 Acidimicrobiia bacterium
GCGGTTCGTGCACCGATCGGACTTCGGACACGTCATCGACACCGGCGACGTCGATCCGAGCGCGGTCGGCCTCACGCGCGTCACTCTGGACCCCGAACATCGCGGCGCAATCAAGGGTGCGCTCGTCGTCATCGCCGACGACGACATCCAGGTCGGACGGAATCGGACGATCGACCACGAGCTCGGGCACGTGATCGGGCTCCAACACTCGACGTGCGCGTCCAGCCTCATGGACGGGTCGTCCGACGGCGCGCGCTCGGTGCGATGGACGCCGACCGCGCTCGACGTCCGTATCGGCGCGCTCCTCTACGACCCGCACCTCCAGCCCGGCCTCGGCCTGGACGCGGTACGCGCGATCCTCCGTCCGACCGCGACCGACGGTGCCACCTGTGGGCCCGTCGACCTCGAGCTGATCCGGGCGGCGGGCAGCGGCCGGCATTACCTCTGTGTTCACAGTGACGCCGCCGTTCGACCGTGTACTTCGGACCTCAGCCGGGAGCCGACGCTGCCGCTCGTCGGCCCGGACGCCTGGACCGACGGAAACAGTCTGTCGAGCCGCCCCCACGGATGACGCAGTTCCGGCCCCGACCCCGTCGAACCGGCTGCAACTCCTACTCGCCCGAGTTTCCACTACGGGCATAGTGGTATTACAATCGCCATCGTGAGCCCATCAACCACGCCGATTCCTGCCCTCGACGTCGAAGACCTCGAGGTCGAGGCCGCCGAGAACCCGATCCTGCGCGGGGTGTCGCTCCAGGTGGGCCAGGGCGAGATCCACGCCGTCATGGGGCCGAACGGATCCGGCAAGTCGACGCTCGCGAACACCCTCCTGGCCAACCCGGCGTACACCGTGACCGGCGGCCGGATCCGCCTGCTCGGGGAGGACATCACCGGCCTGAGCACTGAGGCTCGGGCCGCCCGCGGGCTGTTCCTCGGCTTCCAGCACCCCGAGGCGATCTCGGGCGTGAGTGTCCTCAACTTCCTCCGCCAGGCCCTGGCGGTGCGCAAGGGCATCGCGGACCTGTCGGTGCTCGAGGTGCGGATGGGCCTCATGCAGTGGATGGACCGCCTCGGGATGGACGACCGGTTCACCCAGCGGTACCTCAACGAGGGCTTCTCCGGCGGCGAGCGCAAGCGCAATGAGATCCTGCAGATGGCGATGATGGAACCGGAGTTCGCAGTGCTCGACGAGACCGACTCCGGCCTCGACATCGACGCGCTGCGCGCGGTCGGCGAGGGTGTGAACATCGTCCGTGAGCACCGCCCGGAGATGGGCATCCTCCTCATCACCCACTACCGCCGGATCCTCGATCACCTGACGCCGGACGTCGTCCACATCTTGTTGGACGGGCGCATTGTGCAGTCGGGCGGCATGGAACTTGCCGAGCAACTCGAGCGCAGCGGATTCGACAGCTTCCGCAGCTCGGCTCCGGTCTGACATGAGCCTCGATGTAGCGAGCCTCGACGTGGCGCGAATCCGCGCCGACTTCCCGCTCCTCCAGCAGGAGCACAACGGGCACCGTCTCGTGTACCTCGACAGCGCGTCGAGCGCACAGAAGCCGCGGTCGGTGCTGCGCGCGATGGACGACGTGATGGAGCGTTATTACGCCAACGTCCACCGCGGGGTGTACGCGATCGCCGAGGAGTCGACCGCGCGCTTCGAGGCCGCCCGGGCCAAAGTCGCGGCGTTCATCGGTGCGCGCGAATCCGCCGAGCTGATCTTCACTCGCAACGCCACCGAGGCCATCAACCTCGTCGCCTACTCGTGGGGACGGGCCAACCTCGCCGCGGGTGACGTCGTCGTTCTCTCCGAGATGGAGCACCACGCCAACATCATCCCGTGGCACATGCTCGCGGCGGAACGTGGCATCGAGCTGCGGTGGATCCCGATCACCGCCGACTACCGCCTCGACCTCACTGACCTCGACGAGTTGCTCGCCGGCGCGAAGTTGCTCGCGGTCACCGCGATGTCCAACGTGCTCGGCACGATCAACGACATCCGACCACTCGTCACCGCGGCTCGGGCCGCCGGCGCCCACATCCTGGTGGACGCCTCCCAGGCCGCACCGCACACGGCGATCGACGTCCAGGCGTGGGACGCCGACTTCGTCGCCATCACCGCCCACAAGATGCTGGGACCGTCGGGGATCGGCGCGCTGTGGGCCCGGCGCGAGCTCCTCGAGGCGATGCCGCCGTTCCTGGGTGGTGGCGAGATGATCCGCGACGTCCGGAAGGACGGCTTCACGACGAACGAACTCCCGTGGAAGTTCGAGGCCGGGACGCCGGCGATCACCGACGCGATCGGCTGGGGCGCCGCGATCGACTACCTCGAGCAGATCGGCATGGACGCGGTGCAGGCCCACGAGAAGTCGCTCACGCGGTACGCACTCGACGCACTCACCGGCGAGTTCGGCGACCGGCTGAGCATCTACGGTCCGCTCGGCACCGATCATCGCGGTGGCGTGCTGTCGTTCCTCTTCCCCGACATCCACGCGCACGACGTCTCCCAAGTGCTCGACGAGGCCGCGATCTGCGTCCGGGCCGGGCACCACTGCGCAAAGCCCCTGATGCGCGTCCTCCAAGTCCCCGCCACGAGCCGCGCCTCGCTCTACGTGTACAACGACACCGACGATGTCGACGCCCTCGTCATCGGCCTGAAGCAGGCCGAACAGTTCTTCGCCATCTGACACCGCCTCCACCTAGGATCCAAGCAATGGCCGGACTCGAAGACCTCTACCGAGAGATCATCCTCGACCACTATCGAGCACCGCGGAACCGCGGCGAACTCGCGGTCCCGCCCGCGCATCGCGTCGAGGGGTTCAACCCCCTCTGTGGTGATGAGGTCGTGCTCTTCCTCGAAGTCGAGCACGGCCTCGTGAGCGACCTGAAGATCGCAGGTCAGGGCTGTTCGATCAGCCAGGCGTCGACCTCGATGATGAGTGCAGCAGTGAAGGGGAAGTCGGTCGCCGAGGCACGGACCATCACCCGCGCGTTCAAGGCACTCATGAGCATCCACGAGTCCAAGATCGGTGGCGACGGCGAAGACGTCGAGGTCGCCGACGAACTCGAAGGCGTTCGCCTCGGCGATCTCGAAGCGCTCCAAGGCGTGGTCAAGTTCCCCGTGCGCATCAAGTGCGCGACGTTGGCCTGGAACACCCTCACCCAGGGCCTCGACGAGATCGAATCTCCGAAGTAGTCCCGGCTCCACCTGGGTCGAATGCGCCATCCGTCACGGAATGTGTCGGCAATCGAACAACTTGACCATATTGGGGATGGTTCGCCGAGTACGGTGGGCTTTCCGATCGAAGGGAGTGGCATGACCGAGCAGACGACCGTGACGCCCGACCTGGTGATGACCATCGACCAAGCGCTCGAACGCTTTGGGGCGCGGGATCTCGTCTCCGGGGCCGAGGTCGTCGACTTCCTCCTCGATCTTCGGCTCGAAGTCGTGAACTCCTCCGACCGCGCGATCGCCAAGCTCCTCGAAGAAGAGCGTCAGCCCACCGCCTGATCCGCCCGAACCTCGGCCCCGACGGGCTGATCCCTCCGGCGAATCCGTCGCTTCGACGCGACGTCGACATACCCCGATCGCACGGGTACGCCAAGTAATGTTGGCGGTCCCCGAGGGAGATCGATGGGCACTGTTTTGCCTGACACCACAAGTACCGAGCCCGAGCCCACGCGCAAGGAGCGTCGCGGTCGGCACCGTCGTTCACGACGCAAGGTGCTCGCGACCGCACTCGCGGTGACGCTCGGGCTCGCCGGCGCCGCCGGCATCGGGATCGCGCTCGACGACTCCAGGGATTCCGGCGCCAGCGCGGCGCCACCGCATCGCTCCACCACCAGCTCGTCGTCGACGACATCCACCGCGCCCACCACGACGACGACCACCCTGCCCGCGGTGATCCAACCGGCCGCAGCGACGCTGCCCCCGTTCACGGGGACACTCGGGCAGGGTGCCAGTGGCGATGTCGTCCGCGCCTACCAGCAGCGGCTCCTGGACCTGCATTTCGACCCGGGTCCGGTCGACGGGAACTTCGGCGCCGCGATGAGCTACGCGGTCCAGGCACTCCAGAAGCTCGAGAACCTCCCGCGAACCGGCCGGCTGGGCGTCGGCGAGGCGCTGAGCCTGGCGGCGTTCCAGTACCCCGTAGCCCTGCAGCCGGCGGGCGAACCGAACCGCACCGAGGTCGACGTGACCAAGCAGATCATCACGTTGTACGAGAACTACCAAGTGCGGCTGATCACGACCACCTCGACCGGCTCCGGTGAGCACTACTGCTACGACTCCCCCCGCGTGAACCCCACCCGTCACATCTGCGAGGTCGCCACCACACCGTCGGGTCGATTCACCTACACCCGGTTCGTGTCGGGCTGGGACAAGTCGCCGCTCGGTCAGCTCTACCAGCCGTACTACTTCAACGGCGGCATCGCGGTGCACGGCTACACGAGCGTGCCGACCGAACCGGCCTCGCACGGTTGTGCCCGGATCCCGATGCACATCGCCGAGTACTTCCACACGCTCGTGAAGGTGGGAGATCCGGTCTACGTCTTCGGCGGCACTCCGGCCCAGATCCTCTCGAGCGTGGCAATCGGTCCACCGCCGACTGCTCCCACCACCGCGCCGCCGGCGGCTCCACCCGCGACCCCGGCACCGACCCAACCGCCGGCCGCACCGGCGAACTGAGTCAGAACCCGGGATCGGCGAACGGATCGAGTTCGTCGGCGGCGGGAACCGTGATCGCCCCCGGCACTTCGATCCCGAGTCGGGCCGCGAGGCCGTCGTAGCCACTGACCTCGAGTTCGTCGGCCAACTCGGGCCCACCGGAGGTCACGACCCGACCTCCCATGAACACGTGGACCCGGTCCGGGCGAAGTTCGGTGAGCAGTCGGGCGTAGTGCGTGATCGCGAGGACACCGAGGCCCGATTCCTCTGTCATCGCCTCGATCCGACGGGAGACATCGCGCAGCGCATCGACATCGAGACCGGAATCGATCTCGTCGAGCACCGCGAACCGCGGCTCGAGCAACGCGAGTTGCAGGGTCTCGGCCCGCTTCTGCTCGCCGCCGGAGAACTCGACGTTGACGCCCCGAGCGAGGAACTCGTCGCGGACCGAGAGTCGATCAGCTTCGCGCGCGACCCGGTCCGAGAGTTCCTCGTTCGAATCCGTCGCCGCGGCCACGAGGTCGACGACCCGTACGCCGGCCACTTCGACCGGGTACTGGTGGGTGAGGAAGAGCCCCCGCCGAGCGCGCTCCCAGGTGGGGAGGCCGAGGATCTCCTCCCCGTCGATTGTCACCGAACCACTCGTCACGTTGTAGTCATGACGGCCCATCAGCACGTGGGCCAACGTGCTCTTGCCCGATCCGTTCGGTCCCATCAGTGCGTGGACCTCACCGGAGCCGACTTCGAGATCGACGCCGCGCAGGATCTCGACCCCGGCCACCGACGCGTGCAGATCCTCGATCTTCAGCGTGCTCACACGATCACCATCACGTCGTCACCCTCGATACTCACTTCGTAGACCGGGACCGGTCGGGTCGCGGGCAGGGTCTGGGCCTCACCGGTCGTCAACGAGAAGGTCGAGCCGTGCTTCGGACACTCGATCTCGCACTCGTCCGGCCACACGTAGCCGGCCGCGAGCGAGAAGTCGGCGTGCGAGCACTCGTCACCGATTGCGTACCAACCGCTGTGACCGTCGGCGGCGGCGAGGTGCACCAAGCAGACGCGGGCACCGCCGATGTCGAAACGTTGTGCCGCACCCTCGACGACATCCGTGGTCGAACACACGCGCACTGCGCTCATAGGTTCCCCGCGCTTCGTCCTGCGGGCGCGGCCGCGCGGGCGTCGATCACGCGGGGTCTCCGTGGAGATGACCGACCTTCGCGTGGACCGCGCGGCGCAGTGGCGTCGCCAACGCCGGGACCGGGAGCCGGACGAGCACGTCCTCGAAGAAGCCGATCACGATCAGCCGCTCCGCGTCCTCGGGCCGGACTCCGCGCGACTCGAGGTAATACAGCTGGTCGTCGTCGATCGGGCCGACAGTCGACGCGTGCGAACACCGGACGTCGTCGGCCTCGATCTCGAGATTCGGGATCGACTCCGCCCCCGCACCCTCGGTGAGCACCAGGTTCCGATTCGACTGCGTGGCTTCGACCTTCTGGGCATCCTTCCGGATGCGGATCAGGCCGGAGTACACCGACCGCGAGGTGTCCTCCACCGCGCCCTTGAACAACAGGTCGCTCCGCGTGCGCGGTGCCACGTGGTCCTGGAACGTCCGGAAGTCGTGCATCTGGTTTCCGTCGCCGAAGTAGACCGCGAGCGCCTCGCTCTCTGCCCCCTGACCGTCGAGGCGGGCTTCGGTCCGCACCCGGGCGTAGTCGCCGCCGAGTGCCACGGCGTAGGACGAGAGCCGGGCGTCGCGGCCGAGATGGGCGCGCTGCAGCGCAATCGACCAGGTCTTGTCGCCGAACTCCTGCACGCTCACGTGGCGGACGTGGGCACCGTCACCGACCGCGAGTTCCACGACGCTGTCGACGAAATGGAGGCAGTGCGGCGGGGAGGCGTGTCGTTCGAGCACCGTGACCTCGCTGCCCGGCTCCGCGACCACGAGCGTGTGCGGGAACGACGCCTGACCCTCGCCGTCGCACCAGTGCAGCACCACGATTGGGCGATCGACGACCACACCGGCCGGGACCTTGACGAACGCGCCGCCCGCGAGGAACGCGTCGTGCAGCACCGTGAACGCGTCCGGCGATGCGTCGGACACCTGCCCGAGCCAGGGCTCCACCACTGCAGGATCGCACGTCGCGATGCCACACACGACGACGCCTTGGGCCTCGAGGTCCGGATCGACCTCGTGATGCACGACCCGGCCGTCCCGAACCACTACCAGCGCTGCCCGCTCGCCGATCTCGGCCGCCAACGGGCCGCCGCCGGGCGCACCCTCGACGCCGGGCTCTCCGAGTTCGGCCGCGGTGAGCGGTCGGAAACGAGCGAGGTCGAGTTGGTTGATCCGCGAGTACCGCCACACCTCTTCGGCGTCGGTCGGCCAGACGAGCGATTCGAGTTGCTCCGCCGCGCGATTTCGTCGCGCCACGAGCCAGTCGGGACCGCCGAGCGCGCCCGCGGCAGCAGGAGTGAATCCGTGATCCATCAGAAAGGTGTCGCGGTCAGCCGACCGCGCCCGCCGCGATCAGGGCGAGGGCCATGATCTGCTGGGTCATCCGACCGCCCCCTCCATCATTCCGGT
>JBDUBS010000374.1:0-7252 GCA_040003875.1 Acidimicrobiia bacterium
CCAGCGCCGCGTCCGCCGTATTCCTCGGGCCATGAGATGGCGGCGAACCGTGCATCGGCCAGCATGCCGTTCCACTTGCGCATGCGGGCCAGACGGTCACCGTCCATCTCCATGGAGAAGCCCAGGCCGTCGCCCCGGAACTCGTCCGTGTAGTGCTCGTCGAGCCACGTGCGGAACTCGGATCGGAACGCCTCGGCTTCGGGCGGATACGTGAAGTCCATCGCACGCCACTTTCGTCCCACCCACACTCCGGCGTCACACAACCACCACTACAGGGGGTGTGTGACGCCAAAGCGTGGTAATCGGGGTAGTTGGTCGAGTCGGGTCAGTCGTGGTGGTCGTCGATGCCGCCACGGGCGAGAGCTTGTTCCATCTCGAGCGCCTTCCGCACGTTCTCGTCGTGGAGTTCGTCGGTCGAACGGACCACGCCGTCGACCTTGAGTTCGCCCATGACGTGGACCTCACCCAGGGTCTCGTTCATGTAGTCGGGTCCTTCGAGGGTGGGGATGAACCAGCCGGTCGGGCACATGGTGAGCACCTCGACGAACGTGAACCCCTGCTTGCGGTCCTGGGCCTGGAACGCCCGCTTGAACATCCGCTTGGTCCGGGCGACCGCGCCGGCGTTGTGTACCGAACCGCGTGCCACGTAGGCGGCACCTTCGAGTCGCGCGATGAGGTCCCCGATGAGGATCGGGTAGCCGTGATACGCCGCGTCCCGACCTTCGAGGCTGTTCTTCGTGCGCTGGCCGATCACCGAGGTCGCCGTCATGTGACCGCCGGTCTCACCGAAGACGCCGTTGTTCAACAGGATGCAGGTGACGTTCTCGCCGCGCGCCGCGGTGTGAAGCACCTCCTGGAGCCCCTCGTTCACCATGTCGCCGTCGCCCTGCACGGTGAACACGATGGAGTCGGGCCGCATGCGCTTCACACCGGTGGCCACCGACGGAGCCCGACCGTGCAAGGCCTGTACGAGGTCGACGTCCATCGTCATCGAGAAGCTCGTGTAGCAACCGATCCCGGCGACGCCGATGGCGCGTGACGTCATGCCCAGCTCGGTGATCGCCTCGAGGTAGCCGCGGAGCGCGAGGGGTTCGCCACAGCCCGGACACATGTGGTGCTCCTGGGTCAGCAGGAGTTCGGGCAGCTTGTTCCCGACTTGTCGCATCTCGACATTCGTCATCAGAACTGCCTCTCGTTGTGGGGGAGTGGAGGCATCGGCTCGTCCCGATGCAACGCGAGGATGCGGGCGCGGATGAGTTCCACGTCGAGCAGCGGTCCCACTCCGAATCCAGAGCCGTCGGTCGAGATGCCACCGATGAAGCTGACCGGCGCGCGCCCCAGCACTCCGAGCCGCACATCGTCGATCATCTGCCCGGCGCACAACTCGAACACACCAACGCGCGCGACGCCCTCGGCGGCGCGGGCCACCGCCTCGTACGGGAACGGCCACAGCGTGATCGGCCGCACGTACCCGATCTTCTCGCCCTCGGCTCGGAGCGCTTGCACGACGTACTTCACAAACTTTCCCGGTGGACCGAACGCCACGATCACCGTCTCCGCGTCGTCGATGAATCCGGAGTCCCAACGGACCTCCTCGGCGGCGATTCGATCCTGTTTGTCGACGATCGCTCGAAGGTGGTTCTCGATGCCCTCGCTGGGTCGCCCGGCCTTGTCGAACCCGAGCGGCGACACGATGCGCGATCGGCCGGTGCCGGTCAGCGTGCCGTCGACTGCCCAGTCCTTGGTGGGCAGCGGGCCGAACTCGACCGGGGTGACGTCGACCGCTTCCTGGACGTGCGCAAGGAGGTAATCGCCGTAGACGAGGACCGGCGTACGCCACTTGTCGGCGAGGTGGAAAGCGAGCTGGGTATGGGCGACGGCTTCGCCGATGTCCATGGGTGCGAGCACGATGTGGCGGTAGTCGCCGTGTCCACCCCCGCGGGTCGACTGGAAGTAGTCCTGCTGGCCTCGCGCCATGTTGAAGATTACGAGCGGAAGTTCCGCCAGCGTGATCTCGCTGAAACTCTCCTGCATGAGCGAGAGCCCCTGGCCGGTGGATCCGGTCGCGGCCCGTTCGCCCACGGCGAGCGCCCCCCACGCCATCCCGACCGCTTCGAGTTCGCTCTCGGCATTGACGCACACGCCACCGGAGTCGGGGAGTCGACGCGCGAAGTGTTCGAGCAACTCGGTGAACGGTGTCATCGGATAGCCCGCAAAGAACTTGCAGCCCGCGGCGATCGCCGCCTCGGCAATGGCCTCCGAACCCTCCATGAGTTTCATGCGTTCGCCCCTTGCACCGTTCTTGGTGCTCGGAAGACTTCGAAGACGAAGTCGGGACAGACGAGCTGGCACGCCGCGCAGCCGGTGCAACCGTCGGCGAGCTCGGGGTAGCGGTAGCCGAGATGGTTCACCGGGACGCTCATAGAGAGCACACTCGGTGGACACGCGTCGATGCACAGTTCGCAGCCCTTACAGACCTCGACGTCGATGGTCACCGAGCCCTTGGCGCTCATGCTCCCGCTCCGATCGGGGCGAGCTGTTCGTTGCCCCACGTGAAGCCGTCGGTCAGGGTCACGACGTTGGCCTCGATGTGCTGCGTACGGTACGAAGGGATGGATTCCCGCATGCCGGCGATCAGCGCATCGAGCGAGACCACGCCGGCGATCGCGGCGTAGGCCCCGGCCATGACCATCGAACCACCCATGGCATGACCCAGGGCGGTGGCCCGGTCGGTGGCGGGCACCCGCACGACTCGATGACGGTCGGTGTCGAGGGGCGTCTCGAACGTTGCATCGTTGACGAGGATGAGAGCGTCGTCGCGGAGTTTCGAGGCGATGGGGCGCCAGAACTTGTCGTGCATCGCGATTGCGGATCCCGTGTGCGACAACAGTGGCGGCGACAGGAGCGGCCCGTCGCCGATCACCAGCGTCGCATCGGTGTTCATCCCGCGCATCGCACCGGCGTAGACCCCGAACAGCATTACGTGCTTGCCTTCGATCACTGCACCCCGCGCCAATACCTGCGCGCAGAGCTGCACGCCCTGCCCGCCGATCCCGGTGAGCAGGCATTCGGTCTCGGCCGCCGTCTCAGTCATGCCCGCACCCTCGCATCGCGAACTCGATCATGGCATCGACCTCTCGTTTCGACGGGGTGCGCCGCGCCGCGAGTGCGTCGTGCACCATCCCCATGGTCAGGTGGTAGATCGCATCGGCGAAGGTGGCGCCGATCCAGGCCGCCAGCGGTGTGACCAGTTGCTCCCGGGAGCGCGCCACTTCGTCCGGGTACTCGACGGCGAGCCGGTCGCTGTTCGCGACGAACGGACGGGTGGCGGCCGCCGCGTCGGGGTCGCGCGCCTGGTCGATCACCGCCCCCATCCACGCCCGGACCGCCGCGTCGCGATCGGTGGCCCTGGTCATACGGCGTCCGACGGTCCGCGCCAACCGTTCCCGGCCGTCGGCGAGCACCGCGACGAGCAGCGCGTCCTTGCCGTCGAAGTGGCGGTAGAAGGCCTGGTTGCTCAGGCCGGAGGCCCGGACGATGTCGACGACCTTCGGATCGACGGTCTCGTCCTGGCGCATCACCGTCAGGGCCGCATCGAGCAGAGCCCGGATCTCGGCCGCATACCCCTCGTGCCGGTCGGCGACCGCCCGATCCGCCAGATCCGCAACGACGTTCCCCATATCCGGAACTCTATTCCCGACTGGCGGTGCGCTTGTCACTTTGAGGATGCCGACCGTCCTCAAAGTGACAAACGGTGGGGAGTTGGGTGGTCGTGATCGTGCGGAGGGGGAGTTCGGTCAGGCAAGATCCGATGGTGGAGACCGAGATTCCGCCGGCCGGAGTGATCGCGCAGGCCCGAGCACGACCGGAGGCACCGGCGCTCGTGGTCGGTGAGGCGACGTGGACCTTCGGTGAGCTCGACGCGGCGGCCCGTGACCTGGCGCACGCACTCCACGGCCTCGGCGTCCGGCGGGGAGACAAGGTCGGGGTCCTCGTGCCCAACTCGGCCGAGTTCTTCATGGCCACGCATGCCTGCGGCCGGCTCGGGGCGATCGTGGTCCCGATCAACATCCACTTCAAGGCCGACGAAGCCGGGTGGCTGGTGTCGGACTCGGGTGCGACCGCAGTCGTCGTGGCCCGCGATCTCCAGGCAGCCCTCGAAGGCGTGTCCGACGTTCCCCGCCTGGTCGTGGAGGACGGGTGGCCGCAAGACCAACCCGAGATCGACGCGGCCGAGGTGATCGGCGACGGCTGGCCGACCACGATGGCGTACACATCGGGCACGACGGGGCGTCCCAAGGGTGTGGCGATGGGTCCGGACGACATCCGGCGGCGGGCCGCCGGTGCCGCGGCGGGGGGACAGCGCTGGGGCCTTGCCCACCACGACGTGCACCTCATGGTCGGACCCGCGTATCACGCCGGTCCGAGTTACTGGTCGCAGATGCACCTCGCATTCGGAGCTTCGGTGGTGGTGATGCCCCGATGGGACGCCGCGACCGCGCTCGCGCTCGTCGAACGGCATCGTGTGACCACCACCCACATGGTGCCGGCGAACTTCCAGCGCATCCTGGCCCTGCCCGACGACGTTCGCATCGGCCCCGACCTCGCGTCGCTGAAGCTCGTCATCCATGCCGCGGCTCCCTGTCCCGTGCCGCTCAAGCGGGCGTTCATGGACTTCGTCGGCGCGGAGAAGGTCTGGGAGTACTACGGCGCGTCGGAAGGCGGAGGGACAGTCATCTCACCGGAGGAGTGGCTCGAGCGTCCGGGCAGCGTCGGCAAGCCGTTCCCGGGTAACGAGTTCGTGATCCTCGACGACGACGGCAACGAGCTCGCACCCGGGGAGGTCGGCACCGTCTGGACGAGACCCGCAGCATCGAGTTTCGAGTACCACAACGATCCGGAGAAGACCGCGGCCCAACACCGCGGCAAGTTCTTCACCGTGGGCGATGCCGGCCATCTCGACGTGGACGGCTACCTCTTCTTGGCCGACCGGAAGTCGGACATGGTGATCTCTGGCGGCGTGAACATCTACCCCCGTGAGATCGAGGAGTGCATCCTCACTCATCCCCAGGTGGTCGACTGCGCGGTCCTCGGTGTGCCCGATGACGAGTGGGGCGAGGTGCTGTACGCACTGGTCCAACCCGATCCGGTGTCACCTCCCGCGGCCGAGACGCTCGTCGCGTGGGTGCGCGACCACCTCGCCGATTACAAGCGTCCCCGCATCGTCGAGTTCGTCGCTGAACTCCCCCGCGATCCGAATGGCAAAGTGCGCAAGCCGAAGCTACGCGAGGCCTACGTCGCGAAGGGGCAGGCGTAGTGAGGTGTCGATCCAGAGCTGGAGCACGCATCAGGCCAGTGCGCAAGCCGAAGCTACGCGAGGCCTACGTCGCGAGGAAGGAGGGGTAGTGCACATCCCGATCACGCGGTTGGATCCCGACGCGCCGATGCCGAGCCAGGCCCATGCCGACGATGCCGGCTACGACCTCCACGCGAACGACGACGTCGTGATCGCGCCGAAGGGTGGCCGTGCGTTGGTGCCGACCGGTCTCGCGATCGCGATCCCACCGTCGTACGCGGGGCTCGTGCTGCCGCGGTCGGGGCTCGCCCTGAAGCGCGGCGTGACCGTTCTCAACGCGCCGGGTCTGATCGACGCGCAATACCGCGGCGAGTTGAAGGTCCTCCTCGTCAACACCGATCCCGAGGATCCGTACGAGATCCATCGGGGAGATCGCATCGCGCAACTCGTGATCCAGCGCGTCGAGTACGTCGAGTGGCAGGACGTCGCGACCCTCGACGAGACCACTCGGGACACCTTCGGGTTCGGGTCGTCGGGTCGATGACCCACGACCGGCGGTTTCGGCACGGAAGCGGACGTCGCGCTCGAGACTTCGGCGGCGCTGGTCGGCACCGTCGAGGAGATGGTCGACGACCTCGAGGCGCGAAGAGCACCCTGGCAGATGAGCTACGTGGTAGTACCCGAGGAGTTCGTCGACGCGCTCGCGCCCGTCGTCACCGGCTCGCCGGACGGTAGACAGTTTCCCCCCAGTCACAGAGGATCGATCACATGGTCAAGCAGTTCCGATTCGGAGTCCAAGCCGGCGGTAGCCACACCGGCGAGTCGCTCGCGACGCTCGCCCGGCGCGCCGAGGAGCTGGGCTACAGCACCATGTACTTCCCGGACCACTTCATCGACACCGAGATGGCGCCGATGGTGGCGATGGCGGCCGTGGCCGGTGCAACGGCGACGCTGCGCGCCGGTGCCCTCGTCTTCGACAACGACTACAAGCATCCGGCGATCCTGGCCAAGGAGATCGCGACCATCGACGTCCTCTCCGGCGGCCGCACCGAACTCGGTATCGGTGCCGGCTGGATGGAGGTCGACTACACCGCGCTCGGCCTGCCGTACGACCGTCCCGGGGTTCGGATCGCCCGACTCGAAGAGGCGCTGCAAGTGATCAACGGGTGCTTCGGCGCGGAGGCCTTCTCCTTCAGCGGCGAGCACTACACCGTGACCGAGTACCAGGCGATCCCGAAGCCAGCGCAGTCCAAGATCCCGATCCTGATCGGCGGCGGGGGCCCGAAGGTGCTGCGCCTCGCCGGTCGTGAGGCCGACATCGTGGGCATCAATCCCAATCTCCGGGCCGGCGCGGTCACGGCCGACGCCGTCACCGACTCACTCGCGGCGATGACCGACCAGAAGGTGGCGTGGATCAAGGAGGGTGCGGGAAGCCGCTTCGACGATCTCGAACTCCAGATCCGCTACTTCCTCGCGTCGATCACCGACGATCGGAACTCGTTCGCGTCCGCGGTCGCGCCCGGGTTCGGTATCTCCGCCGAGGAAGCTCTGGAGGCCGGGCTCGCACTCGTCGGATCGGTCGACGAGGTCTGTGATCTCATGGACACCCGCCGGGATCGGTGGGGCGTGAGCTACGCCGTGGTCGGAGCCGACGAGATGGAGATGTTCGCTCCCGTCGTCGAGCGACTGGCCGGGAAGTAACCGACCGGCCGTCGTCGTCGACTCAGCCGAGTTGGGTCGGGATCCAGTCGCCCAGTCGTGATCTCAGATGTTCACCGGCCTCGGTGAACAGGTGGCCGGTGTCGCCGATGATCTCGACCTCCCCATGTCCGATGAGCATGCAGACCACGCGTGACGTGTCGGCCGGCAGGATCTCGTCCCGGTCGCCGTGGAGCAACAACACGGGGACGTCGTCCCGGAGTTGGCCCGCGTCCTCGCATCCGGCCGATTGCGTGG
>JBDUBS010000697.1:0-2181 GCA_040003875.1 Acidimicrobiia bacterium
GACTTCACGTGCGCCCGATCGGGCCGCAGGCCCATGTCGGCCATCGTGTAGAGGATCCGCCGCTGCACCGGCTTGAGACCGTCGCGGGCATCGGGCAGGGCCCGGGCGTGGATCACCGAGAGGGAGTACTCGAGGTAGGCGTTGCTCATCTCCTCGACGACGTCGATGTCGACGATCCGCTCCTCGAACTCCTCGGGGGGCGGTGGCGTCGTGGACCGGCGGGCCATGCGGGGGACTACTCCTCGGGTGCTGGGAGAACCGAAACTGTCGCGGCCCGGTCGTCGGAGGGCGACCGTGGCGCCTCACCGTAACGCCCGACGTGCAACACGTCCTCGACCCCACGCCGCCCGCGGCGAAGCGAGGGGCTCTTGGGGTGGGACAGTGCCTTGCCGAGCGCGACGACACCGACGATCCTGCGGTCTCCGGGGATCCCGAAGGCCTCCCGCACAGGCTGGTGGCCCACCGCGGGGACACCGAAGAAGAGCGCACCGAGGCCGGCGTCGACGGCGCCCAGCAGGATGAGCATGACGCCCATCGCGACGTCGGTGTCCCAGTAGGGGATCGGCCAGTGGTCGAGCGAGCGGTCGGTCCACCCCTTGTCCGGCTCCGCGTAGCGGTCGAGGTATGCCGTGGGGTTGGCGAGGGCGAGAACCAGTGCCGGCGCGCTCATCAACCCGGCCAGCCAGGGATCAGGAGCGGCTGGGGTGTCGGTCGCCGCCGCCGTCCAGAATTCTCCGGTCTGTTCGGGACCGGTCAGTGCGAGGTAGTCCCAACCCTGGCTGAACCCGGCGCTGGGCGCGCGGGTCGCGAGGTCGATGAGGTCGCGAATCACGTTGAGCGGCAGCGGAACTCGCGGATCGAAGCGTCGGACCATGCGACGGCGGCGGACGGTCTCGCGGAACTCCATGCAGGCCAGCATGACACCGGCACCGGCGCCGGATCTTCGTGCGGCCCCGTGAGACGCTTGGCCCATGGTCCCCGAGCTCCCCGCTGGCTACCCGCGGAGCTGGGAAGCCGACGTGGTGCTCCGGGACGGCGGCGTTGCCCACGTGCGGGCGATCCTGCCCGATGACGCCGACGGCCTGCGCAGTTTCCATGCCGGGCAGTCCGAGGAGTCGATCTACCTGCGCTTCTTCGCGCCGCTGCGCGAGCTGTCCGACCGCGACCTCGACCGGTTCACCCATGTCGACTACCGCAAGCGGGTCGCCCTTGTGGTCACCCTGCGCGACCAGATCATCGGGATCGGCCGCTACGACGCCATCGACGCGAAGTCGGCCGAGGTCGCGTTCAACATCAGCGACCACTTCCAGGGCCGGGGGATCGGCTCGGTGCTGCTCGAGCACCTCGCGGCCATCGCCCAGGAAGAGGGCATCACCCGGTTCACCGCTGAGGTGCTGCCCCAGAACCGCAAGATGCTCAGCGTCTTCAGCGAGGCAGGCTACGACGTCTCCCGGCACATCGAGGACGGTGTCGTCAGCGTGACGTTCGACATCTCGCCGACCGAGCGGTCCGTGGCGGTGCGCGTCGCTCGTGAGCACCGCGCGGAGGCGCTGTCGATGCACGCCGTGCTCCACCCGAGCAGCATCGCGGTGGTGGGGGCGAGCCGACGGCCGGAGTCGATCGGTCACCGGATCCTCGCCGATCTCGACGGCGCCGGCTTCACCGGGCACCTCCACGTCGTCAACCGGGAGGCGATGGAGGTCCTCGGGCGGCCGGCATACGCCTCGGTCGGTGACATCCCGGACGAGGTCGACCTCGTGATCGTCGCCGTGCCGGCCGCGGGCGTCCTGGAGGTGGTCGCCGATTGCGCCGCAAAGGGCGTCAAGGCCCTGGTCGTCGTCGCCTCCGGCTTTGCCGAGGCCGGCAAGGACGGGGCCCGGCTCCAGCGCAAGCTGCTCAAGCGGGCCCGTCGTGCCGGCATGCGCGTCGTCGGGCCCAACTCCTTCGGGATCCTCAACAACGACCCGACCGTTCGGCTGAACGCCACGCTCACCCCGCGGATCCCCGGCGATGGCGGCCTCGGCCTGTTCGCGCAGTCCGGTGCGCTCGGCATCGCCGTGCTCGCCTCTGCCGCGCGCCGCAACCTCGGGGTCTCGCACTTCGCCTCGGCCGGCAACCGGGTCGACGTCTCCGGCAACGACTTCATGCAGTACTGGATCGACGACGACGACACCCACGCCG
>JBDUBS010000537.1:0-7246 GCA_040003875.1 Acidimicrobiia bacterium
CCGGTCGTGAGGGGGACTCGACTGGCGATTCGGCGGGCGCGATCGTCGGCGCGATGGTCGGCGCGAACGTGGGCGCAGTGGTGGTCTCGGACACGACGTCAGGCTAACCCGGGAGTCCCTGCACCCAATCGGTGGCCGCATGCGCAACGTCGGTGAGGACACCGTCGACCGTCAGGCCACTCGACTTCAGCGGCTTGAACCCGTGGTCACCGGTCTCGATCCAGTGGAACGAGTGCGGCCCCTTCACCGCGCGGGCAGCCTGTTCCAGTGCCCGCCGCGCCGCCAGCGCATCGCGGGTGCCGCTCACGAACAGCACCGGGACGTCGAGTCGCGGGAAGTGGTCGCTCCGCTCCTTCTCGGGCTTGCCGGCCGCGTGCAGCGGATAGCCGAGCAACAACACGCCGAGGCACGGCACCGGGTCGCCGACGTCCTTGGGCATTCCACCCGCTGCGACCATGGAGCAATACCGACCGCCCATCGACCGACCGCCGAGGACGATCCGCTCGGGTGCGAGCTTGGTTCGCCGCGCGAGTTCCGCCGCGGCGGCACGCGTCGCCTCGAACAACACCGCGGGACGGTCGGGAGCCTTCTTGCCGGCACTGCGGTACGGATATTGGAATCGCAGGCTCGGGATTCCCGCTTCGCTCAACGCATCGGCGACGGTCGTGAGCGTGGCTGCCTGCATGTCGGCGCCGGCGCCGTGAGCGAGCAGCACGGCGCGATCAGTGACTCGCGGCCGACCGCGCTTCGCGCCTTGGTACGCGTGTTCGAGTCTCGTCATGGCGTCGTCACCCACTGCTCGAGGAACGCCTCGATGCGTTCCAACTCGTCCTGCACGGTCTCGATCTTGGACCAGCCGTGCCCTTCACCTTCATAGACGTGATGGTCGACGGTGCCGCCGGCCGCGCGCACCGCATCCACCACGAGCTGGGCCTGCTGGGGTGGCACCACCTTGTCGGCGTCTCCCTGGAGGACGAGGAGCGGGACGGTGATCTGGGCCGCGTAGGTGACGGGCGACTGCGCCCGGAACCGGGTTTCGGCGCCGGGCAGCACCCCCACGAGTTCGTCGAGGTAGTGCCCCTCGAAACGGTGGGTGGTGGCGGCGAGGTCGAAGAGGTCGGTCACGCCGTACGCCGAGACGACGGCCCGCACCAGCTCGGGATGCTTGGCCGCCACGAGCAGGGCGGTCAGACCACCGGCGCTCCCGCCGGCGATCGCAACGCGTCCGGGGTCGCACCAGCCGGCCGCGGCGGCGGCCCGGATCCCCGCGGCAACATCCTCGACGTCGTCCACGCCCCAGGTTCCCGCCAGCGCCTGCGCGAACGCTCGGCCGTAGCCGGTCGAACCTCGGTAGTTCGGGCGCAGCACGGCCCATCCCCGGGTGGTGAAGTAGCGCAACCAGCCGTCCCACGCCACGGTCGCCTGACCCGTGGGCCCGCCGTGGACGTCGACGAGCATCGGCGGCGCAGCGCCGTCCGCCGGCGCGTCGTCGGGGGGATACACGAGACCAGGAATTGCCTGCCCGTCACGCTTCCAGGTGACCGGTTGCGGTTCGCGAGCGCCGATCTCGACGCCCGCTGGCGCCCCGCGCGCGACCACCCGCCGGGCTCCATCGCCCGGATCGCACACCGTGATCTGCGGCGGGGTCTTGGCCCCGGACCGCACCGCAACGATCCCGGGCACAGCCCAGTCGATCCCGTGATGCCAGCCCTGGGCGACCTCGGTGACGCCTCCGTCGAGCGTGACCACGACGAGTCGCGCGAATCCCGACTCGTTCCGGCAGAGCGCGATCGCGTCCGAGGTGGGCGACCAGGCGAACGACCGCTGGCCCGGTCCCCATGCGGGCTCCGCGTGGTCGTGGGCCTCCACGACCAGCGGTCGGACCTCGGTGCCGTCGGCTCGGCCGACCCACACGTTCCAGAACCCCGACTCGTCGGACACGAACGCGAGTCGCGTGCCGTCGGGCGAGAACCGGGGCTGACCAACGGCGACGTCCGGGCCCCCGGCCACGACGCGCGGGGTGCCCCCAGTGCGCGAGGCCAGCGCGATCCGGGAACCAGTCCACGACATCGCCGTGAGATCCCATTCGTGCCAGGCGGCGACCTCCCCGTCCGGGGTGATCGTGGGGTCCCACGCGAAGTCGGCGTTGGACCAGCGCCGACCGGCCGGCGGACCCCCCGACCAGACCGAGGCCGGTATCTCGACCACGTCGAGTGCGTCGTCACGCTCGGACGCAAAGATCACTCCGCCCGACCACGCGACCGGCGCCGCGGCCTGACCGTCGTGGCCGAGGACCCGACCCGGACCGCCCTCGACCCCGACGAGCGCGATCGCGCCCTCGGCCGTGACCACGGCCAGGCGATCGGAGCCCACCCAGCACCACACGCCCCCGCGATACGCGCCCACGCGGCCGAGCGCGTGCTCGGCGGTTACCACCACCGGGGGGCCACTCCCGTCGGCCGGGAGCACCAGCAGGTCGCTGCGGCCGTCGATCGATTCGAGCCAGCCCAGCCAGCGTCCGTCGGGCGACCAGCGGGGCTCCGCCACCGCCCGGGTCCGCGCGATCGCACGTGACGAAAGTCTCGATTCCACGGGGCCGACCGTACGCCAGGAACCCCGGCAAGGCCCTGATCTAGGCTGCGACCTCTCATGGCGACCTCCCCCGCACCTGAAAACGCACGCGCGAACCCGGCCCGGAGGCCCGAATCCCTCCGCATCGCCTGGTTGATCTACCGGGGAAATCCCCATTGCGGCGGGCAGGGCGTCTACACCAAGTACATCGCGCGCGAAGCGATCGAACTCGGCCACCACGTCGAGGTCCTCTCGGGTCCGCCCTACCCCGAACTCGACGATCCCCAGGGCCTCGTGAAGATCCCGAGCCTCGATCTCTACCCGTCCGGCAACCCGTTCCGGGTCCCGTGGCCGTGGGAGTTCCGCGACGCCGTGGACCTCGGCGAGTTCGGCCTCATGTGCACCGGGGTGTTCCCCGAGCCGTGGGCGTTCACCCTGCGCGCCCGGCGCTGGCTCCAGGCCCACCGGGCCGACTTCGACCTCGTCCACGACAACCAGTCGTTCGGGTCCGGGCTCGCCGGGATGATGCGCGACGGCTGGCCCGTCTGCGCCACGCTCCATCACCCCATCACCGTCGACCGCGACCTCGAACTCGCCCACGCCAAGAACTCGTTCCAGCGGTTCAACCTCAGGCGTTGGTACGCGTTCCTCGACATGCAGATGAAGGTCGCCGCCCAGGTGCCGCGCCTCGTGACGGTGAGCGAGAACTCGCGCAAGGACATCATCAGCCAGATGGGCATGCGCGACGAGCAGTTGCGGATCGTCCCCGTCGGCGTCGACCAAGACGTGTTCCGTCCGCTGCCGCACGTCGCGCGCGTCCCCGGGCGGCTGCTCGTGACGACGTCGTCGGACCAGCCACTCAAGGGTTTGGTCCCGCTCCTCGAGGCCGTGGCCAAGGTCCGCACCGAGCGCAACGAGGTTCACCTCGTCGTGATCGGCAAGCCCAAGGACGGCTCGAAGATCCCGGCGCTCCTCGAACGCCTCGGCCTCAAGGACCATGTCGAGTTCGTGTCCGGCGTCGCCACCGAGCGGATCGTCGAGTTGTACGCCGAGTGCGACATGGCCGTCGTACCCTCGCTCTACGAAGGTTTCTCGTTGCCGGCCATCGAGGCCATGAGCTGCGCCGCCCCCCTCGTCACCACCACCGGCGGTGCGCTGCCCGAGGTGACCGGACCCTCGGGTGGCGCGGCGCTCACCGTCCCGCCGAACGACCCCGGCGAACTCGCCACGGCGATCGTCACGATGCTCGACCAGCCCGAGCTGCGGGCGCGGTTGGGTGCCAACGGCCGGGCCCGGATCCTCGACCGGTTCACCTGGCGCAAGACGGCCGAGGGCATGATCGAGAACTGGTACGAGACCTTGGAGATGCACCAGGCCGCCGCTGATGCGGTGAACGCGCGTCCGAGCGGACCGCCGGTGTGGACATCGACCCCCACCGGCGCCTGATGCTCACGGTTGACTTCGATCGACTGCAGCTCCGGCCCGGAGACCGCCTGCTCGACATGGGCTGTGGAGGTGGCCGCCACGCGTTCGCGGCGATGAAACGCGGCGCGTCGGTGATCGCGCTCGACTATTCCGAGGCCGATCTCAAGGACGTACGGGCCACCGTCGCGGCGATGCACGAAGCGGGTGAGGTCCCGGCGACCCAACCCTGGCTGCCGGTCAACGGGGACGCGCTCCGTCTCCCACTGCCGACGAACTCGGTGGACCGGATCGTGTGCTCGGAGGTGCTCGAACACATCTGGGACTATCGCGGCGCGATCGCGGAACTCGTCCGGGTGCTCAAGCCGGGCGGCCGGATGGCCGTGACGGTCCCGACCCGCTGGCCCGAACGCATCAACTGGGCGCTCGACTACGAGTACCACGACCAGCCCGGCGCGCACGTCAGGATCTTCCGTCAGCACGAACTCGAACAGGATCTCGAGGCCGCCGGCGTCTGGCTCCGCGGTTCCCACCACGCCCACGGCCTCCACACCCCGTACTGGTGGATCCGGTGTGCGGGCGGTGTCCACCAACCCGATCGTCCGATCGCCAAGCGCTACCACGACCTGCTCGTCTACCAACTGATGAAGAACCCGAAGTGGCTCGCCGCGGTGGATCGCGCCATCAACCCGGTCATGGGCAAGAGCCTGGTCATCTACACCCAGAAGGTCGACGCGTGACCGTCACGGGCGTGTTCGACGCCACCGCGCTCCGAGCCACGGTCGACGCGATTGCTTCGGTGCAGACTGTCGACGGCAACATCGCTTGGACTCCTGGGACCAAGACCGATCCTTGGAATCTCGTCGAGGCCGCGATGGCGCTCGACGTCGGCGACCGCCACGACGACGCGGCTCGGGCCTACAACTGGTTGCGTGCGAACCAGCGGCCCGACGGCGGCTGGCACTCGTACTACCTGGGAAATGCCGTCACCGATGCCACCTTGGACACGAACGTTGCGTGCTACATCGCGACCGGCGTCTGGCACCACTACCTCTCCACCGGCGACACCGCGTTTCTGCGCGAGTACTGGACCGTCGTCGAACGGACCATCGACTACGCGCTGGAGTTCCAGACCGAGACCGGCGAGATCGCCTGGCGCGCCGACGACCCGGCCGACGGCGCCTTGCTCACCGGATCGTCGAGCATCCATCACTCGCTCCGCTGTGCCGTTGCGATCGCGGAGCGTCTGGGCCACGACCGTCCCGACTGGGAGTTGTCGGTCGGGGCGCTTGCCATCGCGATCGCACACCGGCCCGACCGCTTCCTCGACAAGTCGCGTTGGGCGATGGATTGGTACTACCCGATCCTCGGGGGTGTATTGCGCGGCCCGGCGGCACAGGCGCGCGTCGCGGCGTTCTGGGACACGTTCGTCGTCCCGGGACGTGGTGTCCGGTGCGTCTCCGATCAGCCGTGGGTCACCGCCGCCGAGACGTGCGAACTGGTGATGGCGCTGGACGCGATCGGTGAGAACGAACGGGCCCACGACCTCTTCCGATGGGTGCAGTTCCTCCGCCACTCCGACGGCTCCTACTGGTGCGGGATGAACTTCGATGGTGGGCGCTACGACCTCGACGGCGAGTACTTCACCGCCGACCAGCCCACCTGGAACTCCGCCGCGGTCGTGTTGGCCGCTCACGCCCTCGGGGGCGACGGCCCGACCGCCGGACTCTTCCGCGGCGAAAGCCTTCCCGCGGGCCTCTCGGCCGAGGAACTCCTCGCCGCCGGCGTCGAAATCGCCCGCGACCGCGCCCAGTAGGCCCGCCTCCTACCGGGTTCAGCGGCGCAGGGTGCGGAGACTGCCCGTGGCCGCGAGCGGGACGAACCCGTCGGCGACCGCCCGTTCCCAGACGTGGAACGGCGCCTGACCTCCGGCCGCCGCATCCTCGAACACGTCGTGGATCGCGAGGATGCCGTCGGCGACGACGTGGCGGGCCCACGTGATGTAATCGGCCATCGCGACGTCCTCGGCGTGACCACCGTCGATGAAGAGGAGCCCGAGCGGCGAGGACCAGAAGCGCCCCACCGTCGGCGAATCACCAAGGATGCCGACGACGGCCGACTCGAGCCCCGCGTCTTCGATCGTGCGCCGGAAGAAGGGCAGCGTGTCCATCCGGTCGGTACGAGGATCGACGACCTCGAGATCGTGGTGTTCCCACCCGGCCTGGTTCTCCTCGGAGCCGTGATGGTGGTCGATGGTGAACAGGACCGTGCCGCGCTCGCGCGCCGCGGCGCCGAGGTACACCCCCGACTTGCCGCAGTAGGACCCGATCTCGAGCAGCGGCCCGACTCCTCCGCCGTCTAGGCCTGCATCGTGGAGCGCCAGACCCTCGTCATCGGGCATGAAACCCTTCGCCGCGCGCGCGACCGCCAGTTCGCTCTCGGTCAGCATCGGTCTAGATCACCGGGGTTTCGCGGTAGCGACCGAACACGTCGGCCAGCGCATCCATCGTCTCGCCGACGGTCGCGTACGCGCGTGCTGCGTCGAGCAGGGGTGGCATCAAGTTGACCAACGGGTCCGCCGCCTCGGTCCGCAACCGGGCGAGGGCCGCGTCGACCGCGTTCGTGTCACGGTCGGCCTTCACCGCCGCCAGCCGTTTCAGCTGCTGCTCCTCGCACTCGCGTCCGATCTCGAGGGTCGGCGGTGGTGGTTCGTCGTTGCCTTCGAAGAAGTCGGTGACGCCCACCATTGCGTGACGACCGTCGTTCAGTTTCCGCTCGATGTCGTAGGCCGCCTGTGCGATCTCTCGCTGGTAGTAACCGTTCTCGATGCCGACGAGCGCGCCCTCGAGCATCGAGCCGTCACCCAGCTGCTCCACGTGGGCAAAGATCGCCTCGGCCTGGCGTTCCATCTCGTCGGTCAGTTCCTCGACGAACCACGAACCACCCAATGGGTCGGCCACGTTGGTGACCCGGGTCTCGTGCGCGATCACCTGCTGGGTACGCAACGCGAGGCGGGCCGCCTTCTCGGTCGGGAGTGCGAGTGCCTCGTCGAACGAGTTGGTGTGGAGGCTCTGCGTTCCTCCGAGCACCCCGGCCATCGCCTCGATCGCCGTGCGCACGAGGTTGACCTCGGGCTGCTGGGCGGTGAGCGAGACGCCAGCGGTCTGGGTGTGGAACCGCAGCTGCAATGACCGCTCGTTGACGGCTCCGTACCGGTCGCGCATCCACCTGGCCCAGATGCGTCGCGCCGCGC